>NZ_JAFCMD010000016.1:0-188364 GCF_018130105.1 Bradyrhizobium sp. AUGA SZCCT0160 | reverse complement strand
GAACACCCGGCCTTCCCTGCGCAATGGCTTTACGGCTTATGCCGTGATCTCCCCGGAGACGAGTTCTTGGTTGACTCCGTCACCGCCGGTTCAGCTCACGCCTAGCCGACGGCTTGACGCCAGCAACGGGCGCCAGGACCACACGGTTTTGCCGTACGCTTAATCCACGCCGTCGTCTCAGCGCAAACAAGCGTCCACCGCAACCCGTCCAACGTCCGTGACGACGGCCGACGCCCTTCTGAGTAGGACGGGATGGCGATAGATGCGCACTGATTTGGGCCGGTCGACAACAGAAATATTTTCGATTTACAGAAATTCTCTACTTGACACGATTTCCGCAAAACAGAACTGATTTGCCCGTCGGGTTGTTTTGCCGCACCCGCCGCGCTTATAATTCTCTTGCGCACGAGGCGACGCAGTTCGCAAGGCATCGGTGGCCGGCAACGTTCAAGCGCAACGGCCGTCGTCCCAGATCACGTCTCGCTTTCCGCCGCACCCTGTGCCTCGCGGCGCCACACGGCCGGGCTGACGCCGACCAGGGCCGAAAATACCCGCGTAAAGTGGCTTTGATTGGCAAACCCGGCGGATATTGCGATCTCCGCAAGGGACAGGCCACGGACGGTCATCAACTGCTTGGCGGCGTCAACGCGTTGGCGAAGGAGCCACTGGTGTGGCGGCAGGCCGACGGACGCCCGAAACGCGCGAGAAAAATGGCTGACTGACAGGTTCAATTCAGCCGCGATCTCCTCCAGCGTGAATTTGCCACTGAGATCAGACTGGAGCCTTTCGCAGGCACGCTTCGTCTGCCACGGAGCAAGGCCGCGATACATGGGTTCGGCATTGTGCAGCCCGCCATACGCCCGCGCGACATGCGCTGTCAGCGCCAGCATCATGTGATCGACGAAAAGCTGGTTCGCTTCGGATGGCCGGCGCAATCCCTGCAGGAGCGCCCCGCCGATGTGATGCACAGCGCCGTCGTCAAAGCCGGTAGCGAACTGACAGTCGAGCTGGCCGACCCGCCGCGCGCCGAACCGCTCCGCGACGCCGTTGAGCGCCAACGCCGGAACATAGAAATGAACGGAGTGGAACGGCTTTTCGATCACAAAGCGCGGATCGCACTTCATGTCGTACAGATATGTCGTGCCTGCCCGGATGTTGGGCTTGGCCACGCACTTGCCATGCTCCCAGTATTCGCAGTCGGGATAATCGCGAAGTTTCAAGCTAACGAGATAGGCATCCTCGGGTGCGATGGCGCCGCAAAGGCCCGGCATGGGATTGTCATCCCGCGTTTCGGTGGCTGTGACCTCGACACCGCGCGTAGACCGCGTGATCAGCGATGACGGTGTATCCTGAAGGTGCAGCAGGTCCTTGAACGCCTGACCGTGAAAACCGCTCTGTGTCATATGCGTTCAGCCAGGGGTAACGCAGCCGGCGGATCAGCATCATTGCTGCGCCGTCCCGCATTATCATAGATCAGCGAGGGGCCGTCCAGCGCGGCCGATGACAGGGCCGTTTACGCTGCGATTTCAAAGTATCGTGGATTCCCAAGTTATCATGGATTCCACGGCCCGCTTCGAGCGAATTTCGGAACTTGGACTCCTTGACGGGATGCTTGTTCACCTCAGGACCGGACGTGGTCAGGCCGAATTTCCGGCGAGGGACTGCTCGTGATCCGCCCGTCCGGGTTGTTTTGTCGCACCGATGTATCCGGATCGTTACAATCCGAACCGCGGGCCGCTCTTTCTCCTGCGCAGGCTGTCGTATAAAAGTGAATCGCTCCCGGAACGGGCCGAATTCGCGGCGTGGATGGTGGTGGCCATTGGTTGATCCAAAATTCATGAATCTGACATCTGATCGACGCACGCGCGGACAGGCATTTGAACCGGGGCATGGAATGGTAGTTCGATTTACGACGGCGCGATCCTCCGTGGCAATGCGGCGTCTGGGTGTTCCTGCCATTGTGACATTCGCCGCTGTGGCCGCGTTGACGGCCTTGACGGGACTGGCCGCCGACGCCGCGCCGAAACAGGCGCGCCCGAAGCCCGCCACCGAGGCGACGGCGCCGCGCGATGCCGGCGAGCCGCTGATGGCGATCGTGTCGATCAAGAGCCAGCAGGTCACTCTCTACGACTCCGACGGCTGGATCCTGCGCGCGCCGGTGTCGACCGGCACCAAGGGACGCGAGACGCCCGCCGGCATCTTCGCCATCCTCGAGAAGAACAGGGAACACCGCTCGAACATGTACGACGATGCGGAGATGCCGAACATGCAGCGCATCACCTGGAACGGCATCGCGCTTCATGGTGGGCCGCTGCCCGGCTATGCGGCCTCGCACGGCTGCGTGCGGATGCCGTTCGGCTTTGCCGACAAGCTGTTCGACAAGACGCGGATCGGGATGCGGGTGATCATCTCACCCAACGACGCCGAGCCAGTGGAATTCTCCCATCCGGCGCTGTTTTCGCCGAACCGCGAAGCCATCGCGGCCGCGCCGGCCAAGGCCGAAGCGCTGCCCCGCGAGGCCGCCGAGGCTGCCAAGGCGGCCGACGAGGCGAAAAAGGCCATCGCGACGGCGACGCGCGAGACCGCGTCGCTGACGGCGTCGCTGCGCAAGCTGCAGGGACTGAAGACCCGCGCCGACGGCGAGCTTGCCTCCGCCGAGAAGGCGGTCGCCGCCGCCAAGACGGACGAGGCCAGGGCGAAGGCCGAGGACCTCAAGCAGAAGGCTGCCGCCAAGGCCGCGGACCTCGGGACCCAGCTCGAGACCGCCAAGGCCGACGCGAAATCGAAGCTCGACGCCGCCGCCGCGGCCAAGGAAGCGGCCAAGGTGGCCCAGACCAGGAAGGCCGACACCGCCAAGGCAGCGAGCGAGGCCAAGCTCGCGCTCGAGCCGGTCTCGATCTACATCAGCCGCGCGACGCAAAAGCTGTACGTGCGCCGCCCGACGCATAAGCCGGCACCGGACGGCGGCGGCATCGTGTTCGATGCGACGATCGAGGTTCCGGTCACGATCCGCAATTCCGACAGGCCGATCGGCACGCACGTGTTCACGGCGGTGGCGCAAAACGGCTCAGGCCTGCGCTGGACCGCGGTCACGATCGACGGCGCCGACGACGCCAAGGCCGCGCTCGACCGCATCACCATCCCGCAGGAGGTGCTCGATCGCATCGCGCCGACCGCCGTGCCGCGATCCTCGATCGTGATCTCGGACGAGCCGCTGAGCGGCGAGACCAACTATCGCACCGAGTTCGTCGCGGTGCTGAGCACCGAGCCGCAAGGCGGCTTCATCACGCGCAAGCCGACGCCCCCGATCGACGTCTACGCTTCGAGCGACCCGGTCCAGGGCGACGGCTTCAACCCGTTTTTCCAGCGCAGTTGGGAACCCCAGCCTCCCCAACCCGCCAATACCCGCCGGCGCGGCGGCCAACAGTACTGGCAACCGGGCACGAACTGGTGGTAGGGCAAGGCACGCTGCGCGTAGGGCGCGGGGCTCGTTGGGTGATTGATCCGACTTGTCTGCCGTGGAGCGGAGGGTGGGTGAAGCCACCGGGTCGCGCGAATGCGCGCCCGATGATAAGCTCCGCGAAACCCACCCACTTTCACAAAGCGAGGTAGATGGGTTTCGCTTCCGCCGTCGCTCTTTGAGCTACGGCGGAAAAGTCGCTCACCCATCCTGCGAACGATCAATTTGGTCAGATGTAGTCTCAACTTCCGTTCGAGCCTCACTGATCATCAGGTCGTCCTTCGAAAGGCTCGCCATGCCGCATCCCGCCCGGTTTGCTCTGCGTTTCCCGCTGGCCTGTATCGCCGCCGGCACCCTGGCCTTGTCGCCCCTGCCCGCACGGGCCGCGCCGGTGGCCAGCATTCACGAGCTGGCGCAGCAGGAAAAGGCCCCGCTGCTCGACACGCTGCGTGACCTCGTCAACATCGAATCCGGCAGCAAGGATGCCGAGGGCCTGGCGCAGCTGGCGGCACTGATCGCCGATCGCCTGACCAAACTCGGCGGCAAGGTCGCGATCGTCGAGCCTGCGGACATCTACCGGATGGACGACACGCCGCCGAAGCCGGGTTCCATGGTGCACGCCGAATTCAAGGGGACCGGCACCAAAAAGATCATGCTGATCGCCCACATGGACACCGTCTATCTGAAAGGCATGCTGAAGGACCAGCCCTTCCGCATCGACGGCGAGCGCGCCTATGGGCTTGCCGTCGTCGACGACAAGCAGGGCATCGCACTGATCCTGCACGCGGTGGCGCTGCTGCAAAAACTGAATTTCAGGGATTACGGCACGCTGACCGTGCTGATCAATGGCGACGAGGAGATCAGCTCACCGGGCTCGCGCAGCACCATCACCCGCATGGCGGGCGAGCACGACGCGGTGTTTTCCTACGAAGGCGGCGGAATGGACGGCAATTTGCGCCTGGCCACCAGCGGCATCGGCGCGGCGTACCTGACAGTGGACGGCAAGGCCTCGCACGCCGGCGCCGCGCCGGAAAAGGGCGTCAACGCGCTGTACGAGCTGTCGCACCAGATGCTGCAATTGAGCGACCTGTCGCGGCGCGAACAGGGCCTGTCCCTGAACTGGACGGTCTCGCAGTCCGGCACCAACCGCAACGTGATCCCGGCGCAGGCCACCGCGCAAGGCGACGCAAGGGCGCTGAGGGTGTCTGACTTCGCCGAACTGGAGGCGACGCTGCAGCAACGCATCAAGACCCAGCGGATCCCCGACGCCAAGGTGCAGCTCCGGTTCGAGATGCGCCGCCCGCCGCTGGAAGCAACCCCCGCCTCGCGCCGGCTGGCGGCCCACGGCACCGCCATCTACGAGGAACTCGGGCTGCCACTCAAGGTGATCGACGTCGCCTCCGGCGGCGGCACCGACGCCGCGTTCGCCGCGCTGAAGACCAAGGCCCCCGTCATCGAGGGATTTGGCCTCAGCGGCTTTGGCGCCCACTCCAACGACGCCGAATACGTCAAGCTGGAGACCATCGTGCCCCGGCTTTATCTGTCGGCACGCATGATCATGGATGTGTCTCAGGACAAGGTGAGATAATGCGGTGCAGCGGGGGTTGCGCCGCAGGAACCTGCCTCGTCACGAGTTCCAAAAATTAAAAGGCCGCTGAGTGATGTCAGCGGCCTCGCTAAAATTTTTAAGTATGAAATCCTGCCTGGCAATTTGATAGCGCAGAACCGTTCTATTGTGGATTCCGGGCAAATACGGTGTCCCGATCTCCGGAGCCGGTGGGCGGATTGCTCGTCATTGCGAGCCAACGGGTCGCGCGAAAGCGCGCCCGATGACGGGCTCCGCGAAGCAATCCACGCCTCGGCTTGGCGCAAGATGGATTGCTTCGTCGCTTCGCTCCTCGCAATGACGGGGCGGCCACTTGAGGTAGCCGCTTCGCCCTTTGCACGCTAACATCCTGGGCAAGGACGTCCGCTCGAGAAGCGCTCCGGGAGGAATAACCATGCGGCTGAATTCAACTATTTTCCGCAGCATCGCACTCGGCTTCGTTGCCGCCCTCGCGTTTTCCAGCGCAGCCTCCGCCGCCGAGGTGCGCGTCATGATCTCCGGCGGATTGGCGGCCGCCTATAAGGCGCTGGTTCCTGAATTCGAGCGTGCCACCGGCCACAAGGTGCTGACTGCCTACGGTCCGTCGATGGGCACGACTGTCAATGCGATCCCGGTGCGGCTGGAGCGCGGCGAGCCCGCCGACGTTCTGATCATGGTCGGCTATGCGATCGACGATCTCGCCAAGCAGGGCAAGGTGATGGCGGAAAGCAAGATCGACCTGGTCAAATCGCCGATCGGGGTTGCGGTGAAGGCCGGCGCCCCGAAGCCGGACATCAGCAACGCGGACGCGGTCAAGCGCGCGCTGCTGGCCGCGAAAACCATCGCCTATTCCGACAGCGCCAGCGGCGTCTATGTCTCGACCGAAATGTTCGACAAGCTCGGCATCAAGGACGCCATGAAGGACAAAGCACGAAAAATTCCGGCGACCCCGGTCGGCGAAATCGTCGCGCACGGCAACGCCGAGATCGGCTTCCAGCAGATCAGCGAGCTGCGGCCGGTCGAAGGCATCGACATCGTCGGTCCCCTGCCCGACGAATTGCAGAAGATCACGGTGTTCTCCGCCGCGATTGCCAGCGTGTCGAAGGAGCCCGACGCCGGCAAGGCGCTGATCAAGTTCCTCGCCTCGCCCGCGGCGCGGCCGGAGATCGTCAAGAGCGGGATGGATCCGATCGTGGGGGCGAACTAGGGGCTAGCTCGTCATGCCCGGCCTTGTGCCGGGCATCCACGTCTTTGCTGCCTGATAGAAAGAAAGACGTGGATGGCCGGGACAAGCCCGGCCATGACGGAGAGTAATTTTGGTGGCCCAATTCACCGGTGCATCCCGTGCTGCATCGCCAGCAACGCGATCACCACCAGCGCCAGCACGACGGTCGTGCTCTTCCAGAACAGCAGCGGGTTGCGTTCGATCAGCGGTGTCGACGAATTGCTGAGATAACTGGCGTTGGGATGACGCAAATCATGCAGGAATTCCGACAGGCTGTCGTATCGCTTGTAAGGGTTCGGATGCACCGCGCGCTCCAGCGTGCCGTCGACCCATACCGGCACTTCGCGGTCGCGGTGCGAGGCCGGGCTGTAGACCAGCCTGTTGAACTGCGAGCGGGTCCGGGCTTTCGCCGCTGCCGCGCCATAGGGCAGCTTGCCCGTCAGCATGTGATAGGTGATGACGGCGAGCGAGAACAGGTCGGAGCGCGACGAGACCGGTTCGCCCAGAAAATATTCCGGCGCGGTGTATTGCGCGGTGCCGAGAATGTCGTTGCGGTTGCCGGATGGAGCGGCCTCGATGACGCCGGTGATCTTGGTCGAGCCGAAATCGATGATCTTCACCGTTCCGGTCTTGTCGATCATGATGTTGTCGGGCCGCAGGTCCTGATGCAGCATCTCCTTGCGGTGGAAGGCGCGCAGGCCCTTGGCGGTCTGCTCGACGATGCCGCGCACCGTTTCCAGCGTCGGCCGGGGATTGTCGATCATCCATTGCGTCAGCGTCTGGCCGTCGATGTATTCGGTCGCGACGTAGAGGAAGTTGCGCTTGCGTGACGGCAAACACGGCTTCAGCACGTGCGGGCTGTCGATCCGCCGCGCCACCCATTCTTCCATCATGAACCGCTTCAGATATTCCGGGTCGTCGCGCAGGTCGATCGAGGGGACCTTGAGGGTGACGACCTCCTCGCTCTCGATGTCGACGGCAAGGTAGATGTGGCTGCGGCTAGAGCCGTGCAATTCCCTGACGATCCGGTAGCCGTCGAACACCTGCCGCGCTTCCAATAGCGGCGGCAGCGGCAGTTCACGCGGCTGCCCGAACACTTCGCTGGCGGCGCTTTCGGGCAGCTCATCGACGCGAACGATCTGGATGGTGAGATTGTCCTTGCTGCCGAGTTCAAAGGCGAGTTCGGCGACGGCTTTCGCCGCCTGGTCGAGATCGGCGGCGTTATCCCGGACCGTTCTGGCGACATGGCGATCGCTGACATGTTCGTAGATGCCGTCGGTCACCAGCACGAAGGTGTCGCCCTTCTCGACCCGGGACATCAGATAGTCGATTTCGATCTGCGGATTCACCCCGAGCGCGCGGCCGAGATAGGACTGTTCCGACGAAATGATGACGCGATGGTCGTTGGTCAGCTGCTCCAGCGAGTTGCCGGACAGGCGATAGATCCTGGAATCGCCGACGTGAAACAGATGCGCCGTGGTCGACTTGAGGACGATGGCGCTCAGCGTGCAGACGTAGCCGCGGTCCCTGTCGTAGGAATACTGGCTTCTTCGCGTTTGCGAATGCAGCCAGGAATTGGTCGCCTCCAGCACGCGCTGGGCCGACGTTCGCACCGACCAGGATTCCGAGGTGCAGTAATAGTCGGTCAAAAAACCCTTGACGGCGGACTCGGCTGCGATGCGGCTGACATTGCTGCTCGAGATACCGTCCGCCAGCACTATGGCGATGCCCTTGAGGCTCAATAGCGGCTCGGCCGGAATCAGGACGCCGTGGAAATCCTGATTGGTTTCCTTGCGGCCTTTGTCGGAATACTGCCCGACCGAGATTTTCAGTTCGCGCGGCATCGAGTCCGTGAAAGGAATGGGGGTCTCAACCCCTGAGAGTTGAGACCCATTGCGTGTCTAAGACGCGCGTGAACGCGCTGACGAGGCCTGCTCGGTCAACCCACCGCGCGCTTCGGCGCGGTCTTGACGTGGGTGGTGTAGAGCGTCAGCCCGGTGAAGGCGAGACCGCCGACGAGATTTCCGACCACGGTCGGGATCTCGTTCCAGATCAGGTAGTCCATGATCGTGAACTTGCCGCCGAGCAGCAGGCCGGCAGGAAACAGGAACATGTTCACGATCGAATGCTCGAAGGTCATGGCAAAGAACAGCATGATCGGCATCCACATCGCGATCACCTTGCCGCTGACCGTGGTCGAGATCATCGCGCCGACGACGCCGGCCGATACCATCCAGTTGCAGAGCATGCCGCGAACAAACAGCGTCAGCATGCCGTTGATGCCGTGCTCCGCGTAGCCCACGGTGCGGCCCTCACCGATATGGCCGAGCGCGACGCCGACCTTGTCGGGCGGCGTGGAGAACCCAAACGTACAGACGATTGCCGCCATCACCGCGACAGTGAAAGCTCCGCCGAAATTGCCGATGAACACCAGACCCCAGTTGCGCAGCACACCGCCGAGCGTCACGCCCGGACGCTTGTCGATCAGCGCCAGCGGACACAGCACGAACACGCCGGTCAAGAGGTCGAATCCGAACAGATAGAGCATGCAGAAGCCGACCGGAAACAGGAGCGCCCCGATGATCGGCTGGCCGGTATTGACGCCCATCGTGACGGCGAACCACGCCGCCAGCGTCAGGATGGCGCCGGCCATATAGGCGCGAATCACGGTGTCCCGAGCCGACATGAAGATTTTGGATTCCCCGGCATCGACCATCTTGGTCACGAATTCCGAAGGCACGAGATAGGCCATTGCAGTTCCCCCTGTTCGCAAAAATTCAACTGGGCGCCGGCGGCTTGTGGCCCGCGCCAATGTGAGGTGTGGCGAGCCGTCCTCGCGCGCGCATGCCGCAACCACAGCAGAAGCAATACGCTTCTGTCGGGCGTCGCGGGTTACGCTCGCGCTTGATTGGAGACAGAGATGTTTGTGGAGTGGTCCCGATGACTGCTCCAAACGCCTCAACGAGGTCGCTTGATCCCTGCGCCTTGGCCAACACTGGCTTTGGCAATCCGTAGGACGGCAGTCGTCATTGACTGAGATGTATTTAAGCAATCGATGTGCCAACAGGGCGCTGGCGCGGAAGTGGCAAAAGCCCCGTGATTTACAGGATTAATCGCCCCGGAGCGCACCCGGGGGCATGGGTCTCATGCCTTGTATTTGTGCAGTTGCACAGATGTAGCGCAGGGCTCGACATTCTCACACGAGCAGTCCTCCCCCGCAAGCGCGGGAGAGGGAGCGCTTGCGTGCTCGTGGAAGTAGTGAGATCTAACGCTCTACCAGCTCACTTCGTCTGCGTTCTGATCGGCGAGTCCTTCAGGCCGTTATTGTCATAGGCCTTGCGCAGCGTGCCGTTCGAGATCGACTCGGTCAGGAACTTGACCGCAAACGCGTGCGCCTGCGGATGATTGAGCGGCACCGCGACCGCGGTCACCGTCTGCTTGAAGGTTTCGTCAAGCACCCGCGTGCCCTGAATCTTCTTGGCCATGGCGTTGAGCGTTTCACGCGACAACGCGAAGGCATCGATCTCTCCCTTCGCAAGCAGGCCGGCGATTTCGTCAAAGGTCTGATAGCCGGTGACCTTGGCATTCTTCAGATGCGCCATCGCGCCGCGCATGGTCGTGGTGTTGTTGACGGCGGCGATTTTGACGCCGGGTTGATCGAGGGTCGCAAAATTGGTCACCGTCGAGCCAGGCTTGACGATGTAGGTGGCGTCCGCGACCTCATAGATCGGCCCGAACGACATCTTGCCTTCGCGCTCCGGATCCTTCGGCAGGAAGGTGACGTCCCAGGTGCCCTTCGACGCGGCGTCGACGATCTGGCCGGAATTCTGGTGCACGACATATTCTACGGGAACGCCGAGCTGCGCGGCCATCGCCTTGCCGAGATCGACCGGAACGCCAGCATAGCCGGATTCGGTTTTGGTCGACCAGAACGCGCCGCCCGCCGGGCTGATCGCAATCGCCACCCGCAGCTTGCCGGTCGGTGCGATTTCATCTTTCAGGGCATCGGCATTTGCCGGCATCGCTATCATCATGGCTCCTAGGACGAGGCCGGCAAGTCGCGGCAATTGATGGGACATAGCTTTCCTCCACGCCGGGTCTTCGCCCGGTCAATTCTGGAAGTTTGCTTTTAGCTCAGCGACGATCGGGCGTACAGCGACCCGCCATGCACGCCGCATATGACGCAAAGCCCTATCCAGACCATCTGCAGGCCACTATCGTCTGCCGCAAAAGCAGATCGGGAGCGAAACGTTTTGATGGGTAAATCCGGTTTTGATGCGGAATTCGATGTCGTCGTGGTCGGCGGCGGCTCCGCCGGCTGCGTGCTGTCGGCGCGGCTGACGGAAAATCCAAACGTGTCGCTTTGCGTCATCGAGGCCGGCGGACGCGATCGCAATCCCTGGATTCACATTCCGATGGGCTTCGGCAAACTGGTCCCGAACCCGAAGATGAACTGGGGCTACGAAACCGAGCCCGAACCGGGTCTCGGCGGCCGAACCGTGATCTGGCCGCGCGGCAAGGTCTTGGGTGGCTCCGGCTCCATCAACGGCCTCGTCTTTCTGCGCGGCGCGCCCAGCGACTACGACGAATGGCAGCGCCTCGGTGCGCGTGGCTGGGGCTACAAGGACGTGCTGCCCTATTTCAAGCGAATGGAACACAGCGTTGATGGCGCCAACGAATGGCGCGGCACCGGCGGTCCGATGACGGTGTCGAACATCAAACGCCCTTCGACGGCGGCGAAGGCATTCGTCGAGGCCTGCGAGCGCCTGCAATATCAGCGCAACCCCGATTTCAACGGCGAGCGCATTGACGGCGTCGGCTTCGCCCCGCTCAACGTCCACAATGGCTGGCGCCGCTCGACAGCAGTCGGATATCTCAAGCCGAACCTTGCCCGCAAAAATCTCGAACTGATGACGAAGACCCGCGTCCGCCGCATCCTGCTCGAGGCAAGCCGCGCCATCGGCGTGGAGGTCGAACGCGACGGCCAGATCCAGCGCATCGGCGCCCGGCGCGAGCTCATCGTCTCAAGCGGCGCGATCAATTCTCCGGTGCTGTTGCTCGCCTCCGGCATTGGCCCGGCCGCGGAACTGGCAAAGCTTGGCATCGACGTGAAATGTGACCTGCCCGGCGTCGGCAAGAATCTGCAGGACCATTATCAGTCGAACTTCACATTCAAGACCAACGCGACCGATACCTTGAACGAAGCCGTGACGAGCCCGGCCAAATCGGTCAAGCTCGCGCTCGAATGGCTGCTCAGGGGATCCGGACAGCTCTCGGTCGGTGCGACCGAAGCGACGCTTTTTGCGAAATCAGATCCCTCCGAACCGGTGCCTGACATCCAGTACCAGTGCCTCAATTTTTCGACGGATGGGTTCAAGCACGGCCTGCATCGCTGGCCGGGCTTTACCTTCATCTTCAGCGTCTGCCGGCCGAAGAGCCGCGGCGAGATCACGCTGCGCGACGCGGAGGGCCGCACGCCACCGCGCATCCGCGCCAACTATATGACCGACCCTGATGATATGCGCATCATGCTGGCGGGCTTTCGCATTGCCCGGCAAATCGTCGCGACCGAGCCTTTCCGATCGCTGGTGGTCGAACAGATCAGGCCCGGTCCGGAAGTTACGAACGACGAACAGGCCGCCGATTATATCAGGAACGTCGGCTCGACCGTCTATCATCCCTGCGGCACCTGCCGGATGGGCGAGGACGACGGCGCCGTCGTCGACAGCCAGCTCCGCGTTCGCGGCATCGACGGTCTGCGGGTCGTCGATGCGTCCATCATGCCGGCAATGCCCTCGCCGAACATTCACCCGGCGACGATCATGGTCGCCGAGAAGAGCTCTGATATCATCGGCAAGGCGCTAGCCAACTGATGGCCGAACTCAGAGGCGATCAATTCGTCCGCGCCGCCGGCACCTTGATTTCCTGCGGCAGGATGATGGCGGCGACGATCACCAATAGGCACAGCGCGCCGAACGCCTGCAGCATGGTGACGAAGCCGCCCTTCTCGTACAGCCACGCCACCAGCCCGACGGAAGCGCCCGCCGCCGTGAAGCCGATGAAGTAGCGCACGGAGTAAGCCCGCGAGCGCCATTCATCGGTGGTGTACTTGCCGACCATGGCGTCATTCACCGTGACCTGGCCGAACGCGCCCATGACGATGCCGATCGAGGCGATGATCAGCGGCAGGTTCGACAGCGTCGCCGCGAAATACAGGAACGGCGCCAGCAGGAACGACAGCGGCAGCATCACGGTCTTCAGCGAATAATGGTCGATCAGCTTGCCGATGGTGTATTGCGTCATCGCGCCGAACACATAGACGCCGGCCGCGATGACGCCGAGCAGCGCCGGGCTCGCGGTCAAGTCGGCCAGCCGCTCCGCGAACAGCTTGGGCAGCGCCACGGTGACGGCGTTGAAGGTGGTCGAGATCGCGATCACGACGATCAGCAGCGCCAGGATCACCCGCCACATGTCCTCTTTCGCGATGCGCGCCTGGGCTGCCGCCTGCCTGGAGCCGGTTCGATCCTCGTGCACGACCATCATGGCGAAGGCCACGCCGATCAGCATGGTGACGACGCCCGGCAGGATGAAGGCCCAGCGCCAGCCGAGATATTGTCCGATCACGCCGGTGACCAGCGCCGACGACGCCACGCCGAGATTGCCCCAGACCCCGTTCAGCCCCATCTCGCGGCCGAGCTTGTCGGCATAGGACACGATCATGGCGGTGCCGACGGGGTGATAGATCGAGGCGAACAGGCCGATCGCGAGCAGCACCGCGCCGAGTTCCAGCGGGGTCTGCACGAAGCCGACCGCGATCATCGAGGCGCCGATGCCGGCAAAGAAGATCACCATCATGTGGCGGCGGCTCCAGCGGTCGCCGAGCCAGCCTGTGATCAGCGAGCCCGCGCCAAAGGCGACGAAGCCCGGGGTGGCGTAAGGCAACAGCTCCGAATAGGCCATGCCGAATGCCGGCCCCATGATGATGACCGCGGCGGCGAAGATCAGCATCGCGTAATGGTCGATGAAATGGGCGGCGTTGACGAAGCCGATCACCCGGCTGGGGCTGTTCATGGTCTGGTCCGGTCCTTGGCGCTTGTTGGGCGTTTCTTGGCGGGCGGGCCCCGGTCAGAGGCCTGGGCCCGAATCCCGCAACTTTCCAAAATAGGTTATAGGGAGTTGTCCTGACGGGATGTCGCCAATGAATATCGCCGAAAAGCCAATCGCCGCCATTATCGGGCGCCGCATCTCGACCGGCGACGGCATCCACATGATCGCCAACAACTACAAAAAGGGCTTCCGGATCGACACCCACATGCACCGCGAGGCGCAGCTGGTGTACGCCGCCCGGGGCACCATGCAGGTCACCACCCCGAAGGGCCGCTGGCTGGTGCCGCCCGACCGCGCGGTCTGGGTGCCGGCGCGGATGGCGCATGCCATCGACGTGCTCGCCGACATCGAAATGCGCACCCTGTATTTCGACCTCGACTGGCTGGCCCGCGAGGAACGCAGCGAGAGCCTCAGCTCGGAATTCGTGGTGCGGGTGTCGCCGCTGTTGCATCAGGCAATCCTGGCGCTGTTCGACGAGCACACCACGGCCGAGCGCACCGGCCTGCTGCTCAAACTCGCAATGCTGGAGCTGCACCAGGCGGAAGATTCCGCGACCTTCATCCCGCTGCCGCACGAGCCGCGCTGTCGGCGCGCCGCCGACATCGTGCTGTCGGATCCGACCGGCGACCATGAGATCGAAACGCTGGCGCGCGAGGTCGGCACCTCGGCGCGGACGCTGTCGCGGCTGTTCTCGGCCGAGACGCAGCTCAGCTTCAAGAGCTGGTGCCAGCGCGCCCGTGTCGCGGCTGCGATCGAAAAACTCTCCACCGACGCCAACGTCTCGGTCAAGCAACTGGCTTCCGACCTCGGCTATGCCAGCGTCCCGGCGTTTTCCCATGCATTCCGGCAGGTTACCGGCAAGACCCCGACGGAGTTCGCTGAGAAGGGTTAAACGAGATTCGTCATACGCGGGCTTGACCCGCGTATCCATCATTCTTGAAAAAAGCCTCCTTCCATGGAGATGGATGGCCGGGTCATAGGCAAGCGGAAGCGACGCCGTCCTTCGGACGGCTTTGCCCGGCCATGACATACTGGGAGACATGACATATTTCCGTACGATCCATACGCTTGAATAAGATCGGCCGCGCCCTAGATTCGATATAAGGTTCGGCATCACCACCGGAATCGACTTAGCCCATGGCCAACGCCTTCTTCTCCGACCTGCTTTCGACGATTTCCGAACGCGGCCGCACCCTGCTTCGGCGCGGCGGATCTTCGGATACCAAGGAAGACGCCTCCGAACTGCTTGAACTGTGCGAGGCGCTGCTGTCGGGCCGCGGCGAGGCTTCGGGCACCGCGATGGCCCGCGAAGTGCTCGACCGCTACCATGACCTCGACACAGCCGGCCGGCTTTCGTTCTTTGCCGCCCTCGCCCGCGACTACGGTCCCGACCGCGAGCGGCTTTCGCGGGCGATCGAGAGCTGGCGCGCGCAGCCGAGCGACGCCGATGCCAGCGATCTTCATTTTGCTTCCGAGCCACGGCGCCAGGAACTGGTGCGCCGGCTCAACCGCGCGCCGGGCGGCACCAGCGACCTGGTGGCGATGCGCGCCGATCTGCTTTCGCTCATGAAGGGCAACAAGGATCTGGCAGCGCTGGACCGCGACGTGGTGCATCTGCTGTCTTCTTGGTTCAACAGGGGATTTCTCGTGCTGCGCAGGATTGACTGGTCGACGCCAGCGAATATTCTGGAACAGATCATCCGTTATGAAGCAGTGCATGAAATCCACGACTGGAACGATCTGCGCCGCCGCATCGACCCGATCGACCGCCGCTGCTACGCGTTCTTCCATCCGCAGCTGACCGACGAGCCGCTGATCTTCGTCGAGGTCGCGCTGACCGAAACGATCCCGACCGCGATCGCGCCATTGCTCGCCGCCGAGCGCCAGCCGGTGGCGATCGACCGCGCCCGTACCGCGGTGTTCTATTCGATTTCGAACACCCAGAAGGGGCTTGGCGGCATCTCGTTCGGCAGCTTCCTGATCAAGCAGGTGGTCGAGGAATTGCGGCGCGAATTGCCGAAGCTCGACACCTTCGTGACGCTATCGCCGGTGCCGGGCTTCATGCAATGGCTGAAGGAAGCCGACGACGTTCCCTTGTCGGACGAGGAACGGACGCTGCTGGAAAAGCTCAACCAGCCGGACTGGTTCGAGAACGCAGAGACCACCACGCAACTGCGCGCGGTGCTCGAGCCGTTGGCCGCGCATTATTTCCTCAAGGCCCGCACCTCAAAGGGCCGGCTGATCGATTCGGTGGCGCGCTTCCATATCGGCAACGGCGCACGGCTGGAGCGGATCGACTGGCTCGGCGATCTCTCGCCGAAGGGCGTTCGCGAGTCCGCCGGCATCATGGTCAATTACCTCTACCGGCTCGACGACATCGAAAAGAACCACGAAGCCTACGCCAACCAGGGCGAGATCGCCGCTTCCAGCGCGGTGAAGAAACTGCTCAAGACCGAAGGCCGCCGGCTGCTGGACATGCGGCTGTCGTAGATCGGGCGCTTTCCGTACGCCGGCTTCAATTGGACTTGATCGCGCATGGCTTCCGGCCTCATGCCTCCCAGCGATCAAGCCGTCACGGGAGTGTCGCCGGAGCCGATTGATCCAGCACGGCGCATCGACGCCATAGACGCGTTGCGGGGCGTCGCGCTGTTCGGCGTGATGGCGATCAACATCACGACGATATTTCGCGTCTCGATCTTCGAACAGTTTCTTTTCCCTAAGACGCCGGCATCGCCGCTCGATCACACGGTGGAAACGGTCCTGAAGCTGGCGATCGACCTGAAGGCGCTCGCGCTATTTTCGCTGCTGTTCGGTGTGGGCCTTGCCATCCAATTCGAGCGGCTTTCAAAAAGCCCCCGCCGCGCGGCGCTCCTCGTGCGCCGACTCGCCGTGTTGCTGGCATTCGGACTCTTTCACCTTTGCCTGATCTGGAACGGCGATATTCTCACCGAGTATGCGCTCGCTGGCTTGATCGTCCTGCCATTTCTGTTCGGTCAGCGCTGGCTACTGGCTGTCGCCGCGCTGGCGTCTCTCGGGCTGTATCTTGCGATGCAGGCCTTTCCGCCGCCGGGATTGTGGCCCGGCACGGCGGCGATGGCGCAGGATGTCACGGAGGCGCGTCGCATCTATGCCACGGGCGGATTCCTCGACGTGCTGACGTTCCGGCTCCGCGAGATTCCCCTTTTTGCTTATCTGCACGCCAATATCTTTCCGCGCACGGTCGGGTTGTTTCTGCTCGGCGCGTTCGCCTGGCGCACCGGCATTCTGCGAAACCCGCCTCGTCATCTGCTGTTCTCGATCGCCGCCGCCTGTATCAGCCTTGGCGCAGCTTTGATCCTTGCTCGTGCCGGCGGTTTTACCGCGGGCAGCGGCCGGATCGGCGTCCTGGCAGAACCTCTCGGCACCATCCTGCTGGCGCTGGGTTACGGGGCGACCATCATCGGCATCGCCAGCCTCAAAAGCGGAAACCGGTTGCTCGGCTGGGCCGCGTCGCTGGGGCGGATGGCGTTCACCAACTACCTCGCGCAATCCCTGATCTTCGGCTGGATCTTCTACGGCTACGGCCTTGGCCTGTTCGGCCAACTCGGTGCCGCCAGCGCGCTTGCGATCTGCGTCGCCGTTTACGCCGCGCAGATCCCGTTCAGTGCGTGGTGGCTCGGCCGATACCGCTATGGCCCGGTCGAATGGCTGTGGCGCACGCTGATGTATGGCGCGGCCCAGCCGATGAGGCGGACGGTGTAGCGCCAGCCTCAGATCTTGTATTCGTAAAGCAACCGGGCGCGGATGGTGCCTTCCAGAGCCCGGATGTCCGCGAGCACGCGCTGGCCGTCGGCGGCGGAGGCATCGGCGTCGAGCACGACATAGCCGACATCGTTGGCCGTCTCGTAATATTGCGCGGCGATGTTGACCGAGTGGCGCGCCAGCACTTCATTCAAACGGCCCAGCATGCCCGGCAGATTGCGCTGCACCTGGATGAACCGCGTGCCCGACGGCCGCGGCGGCAGCTGAACCTGGGGAAAATTGACCGCGCCCATGGTCGAGCCGGAATCGCTGTAGTCGACGAGCTTGCGCGCCACCTCGGCCCCGATGCGTTCCTGCGCCTCCTCGGTCGAGCCGCCGATGTGCGGCGTCAGGATGACGTTTTCCAGACCCTGCAACGGTGAGACGAAGCGGTCCGCGTTCGAGCGCGGCTCGACCGGAAAAACGTCCACCGCGGCGCCTCGGAGCCTGCCTTCGCGCAGCGCGTCGGCGAGCGCCTCGACGTCGACGACGGTGCCGCGGCTGTTGTTGATGAAATACGCACCCGGCTTGATCGCCGCAATCTCCTCGCGCCCGATCATCCCGGCCGTGGCCGGCGTCTCCGGCACATGCAACGACACGACGTCGCTTTGTCCCAGAAGCTCATGCAAGCTCGCGACCGGTTCGGTGTTGCCGTGGCGAAGCCGGTCGGTGTGATCGTAGAAGATCACCTTCATGCCGAGCGCTTCGGCGAGATTGGAGAGCTGCGAGCCGATATTGCCATAGCCGATGATGCCGAGCGTCTTGCCCCTCACCTCATAGCTGTCGCTGGCGGACTTGTCCCAGCGCCCCTGATGGGCCGCGTTGGAACGCGCCACGATCCGGCGCAGCAGGATCACGATCTCGCCGATCACCAGTTCGGCCACGCTGCGCGTGTTGGAAAACGGGGCGTTGAACACGGGAATCCCAACCCGGCGCGCGGCGTCGACATCCACCTGATTGGTGCCGACGCTGAAGCAGCCGATCGCAATCAGCCGGTCCGCGGCTTCCAGTACATCCGGCGTGATCTGCGTGCGGGAGCGGATGCCGAGCAGATGCACGCCCTTGATGGCTTCCTTGAGCGCATCGCCCTCCAGCGCCTTGGACAGGCGCGTCATGCTGGAATAGCCGGCAGACTCGATCAGCTGTACGGCGCTGTCGTTGACACCCTCGAGGAGCAAGACCCGGATCTTGTCTTTTGCGAGCGAGAGTTGGGGGAGTTTGCTGGTCACGATCGCAGCGTCCTTTGGAGATAGATGATTGGTGAACTGACGGCCCGGAAAACCATTCTCACGCCGCCAGTGCCTTCATTTCCTTGTAGAGATCGGATTTGCCCTCGAAGCCGATGCCCGGCAAATCAGGCATGGTGATGTGGCCGTTCTCGACGCGAACGCCGTCGGGAAAACCGCCATAGGGCTGGAACAGGTCGGGATAGCTCTCATTGCCGCCGAGCCCGAGACCGGCCGCGATATTGAGCGACATCTGGTGGCCGCCATGCGGGATGCAGCGGCTGGCCGACCAGCCATGGGTCTTCAAGGCTTCAAGCGTGCGCTGGTACTCGCAGAGCCCGTAGGACAGCGCGCAATCGAACTGCAGCCAGTCGCGGTCCGGACGCATGCCGCCGTAGCGGATCAAATTCTTCGCATCCTGATGGCTGAAGAGATTTTCACCGGTCGCCATCGGCGCCGGATAGAATTCGGCGAGCGCTGCCTGCAGCGCGTAGTCGAGGGGATCACCGGCCTCCTCGTACCAGAACAGCGGATACTCCCGCAGCATTTTTGCATACGCGATCGCGGTTTCGAGATCGAAACGGCCGTTGGCGTCGACGGCGAGTTGCGCACTGCTGCCGATTTCCTTCAGCGCCGCTTCGATGCGCTCGCGGTCCTCGGCGATCGGCGCGCCGCCGATCTTCATCTTGACGACGTTGTAGCCGCGGTCGAGATAGCCGCGCATTTCGCCGCGCAGCGCGGAGAGATCCTTGCCGGGATAGTAGTAACCACCGGCGGCGTAGACGAACACGCGCGGATTGGCGTCAAGGCCGTGGCGCTCGGCAAGCAGCCGGAACAACGGCTTGCCCGCGATCTTCGCCACCGCATCCCACACCGCCATGTCGATGGTGCCGACCGCGACCGAGCGCTCGCCATGGCCGCCGGGCTTTTCGTTCGACATCAGCGTCGACCAGACCTTGTCCGGATCGAGATTGCCGCCTTCGGCATCAAGCAGCGACTTCGGATCGGCCTCCTTGAGCCGCGGCGCAAAGCGCTCGCGGATCAGGCCGCCCTGCCCGTAGCGGCCGTTGGAATTGAAGCCATAGCCGACCACGCGCTTGCCATCGCGCACGACGTCGGTGACGACGGCGACGAGGCTCGTCGTCATTTTGGTGAAGTCGATGTAGGCGTTACGGATCGGCGAGGAGATCGGCTTCGTGATTTCGCAGACATCGACGATGCGGACGGACATGATGGTGGCTTTCGAAATATTGGACATGTCATTCCGGTGCGATGCGGAGCATCGAACCCGGAATCTCGAGATTCCGGGTCTGGTGGTGGCGCACCATCCCGGAATGACGGGATCACATCGTCACTTCTGATCCCGGAAATACGGCTCGACCGGGCCATGAACCTTGATCGTCAAGGGATTGCCGAAGCGGTCCTTGGCATTCCCCGCAGTGACGCGGATCCAGCCCTCGCTGATGCAGTATTCCTCGACGTTGGTCTTCTCGGCGCCCTTGAAGCGGATGCCGACGTCGCGCGACAGCAGTTCTTCGTTGTAATAAGGGCTGCTCGGATTGGTCGACAGGCGGTCGGGGAACGCGTCGGTTTCGGTTTTCTCGTTCATAGCAGTGCCTCGATTTCTCTTCTCAGTGCTTCGGGTGTCACGGTCGGTGCATGGCGCCCCACCACCTTGCCCGAACGGTCGACCACGAATTTGGTGAAATTCCATTTGATCGACGCGCCCAGCAGGCCCGATCGTTCGTTCTTCAGGTATTCATACAGCGGGTGCGCCTTGCTGCCGTTGACGTCGATCTTGGCGAACATCGGAAACGTCACGTGAAATCTGGTTTCGCAGAACGCCTCGATTTGTTTGGCGTCACCCGGCTCCTGCGCGCCGAACTGGTTGCAGGGAAAGCCGAGCACCGCAAAGCCGCGCGGCGAAAGTTCGCGGTGCAAGGTTTCCAGGCCCTTGTATTGCGGCGTGAACCCGCAGGCGCTGGCGGTGTTGACGATCAGCAGTACCTGCCCCTCGAACCGCTTGAGCGGAACCTCTTCGCCGGCCAGCGACTGCGCCGTGAAATCATAGATGCCTGACATCAAACTCTTTCGATCTCTTGTTTGACGCGTTTTCTTTACGCGAACCGGCGTCCACTTCGCTTGAAAACGCTCTGTTAGCTTGCCGGATCGATCGCCGCCGACGGCGTTCCGCCGGCCTCGATCGCCTCGCCCGCGGCAAGGCAGAGATCCTCCCGGTAACGGCCGGAGACCAGCTGAACCCCGACCGGAATTCGTCCCACCAGTCCCGTCGAGACCGTTAGCCCGGGCAGCCCCATGAAGGGAATGGCAATCTGCGGCAATTGGGCGTGCCAGACCCTCGCAAAAGACGCCTCGTCCTTGCGGTCGAGATGGTCGGGGAACGGCAATTCGCCGGATACCGGCATCAGCAGCACCGGGTATTTTTCGAAGAATTCCAGCCATTCGCGGGTCAGCGTCGCGCGCCGGGTCAGCGCCTTCGAGAAATCAGCGGCATCGAACGGAAACACTTTTGCCCGGTTGCCGCGCAGGCAGGCCAACGCGCCGGGATCGCCCTCACGCTCGGCGGTTTCCAGCTGCGCCTCATAGCTGTCGCCGAGCCAGAGCTTGGTCTGCAGATTGGCGGGCTCGCGCAGCGGCGGCGTATTGGTGATTTCCTCGACGATCCAGCCCGCGCGCTCCAGCCGCTTGCCGGCGTCGGCGACCGCGGCTTTCACCTCCGGAACGGGATCGAGGCCATCCGGATTGAGGCACATCGCGACGCGCTTTGGCACCGGGGGACCTTCCAGCGGCGCCGGCACCCACCAGGGATCGCGATAATCCCTCGCCGACATCGCCGCCAACGCTATCCGGATATCGCCGATGGTCCGCGCCAGCGGGCCTGACACGGCGCTGATCTGGGGACCAATGGTGCGCTCGGGGAGTGCGGCGTTGAACGCCGGAATCCGGCCCATCGTCGGCCGCAGGCCATGGACGCCGCAGGCATAGGCCGGGTAGCGGATCGAGCCCGCGATATCGGTGCCATGCGCGATATGCCCGATGCCGGCCGCGACAGCAGCACCCGCGCCGCCGGAGGAGCCGCCCGGCGTAATGCCGGGATCGCGGGGGTTCTTGGTGTCGCCGTGCACGAGATTGGTGGTGAACCAGCGATACGAGAACGCAGGGCAGTTGGTGCGGCCCAAAATCACCGCGCCGGCCTTGTAGAGATTATCGATCACGGGGCTGTTGTCCGCCGCAATGGCCTCGCGCTGCAGTTTTAAGCCGTTGGTGGTGGCAAAGCCCTTCTGGTCGATATTGACCTTCACGGTAATGGGCACGCCGCCGAGGGGGCCGACATCTTCGCCCCGCCCGATCGCGGCATCGATCGCCGCGGCCTGCGCCAGCACCTCGGCCGGCTTGTAGTCGACCACCGCATTGATCCTGGGATTGACCGCGTCCAGCCGCGCCAATGCTGATGTGGCCGCCTCCTTGGCCGAGACCTTTTTTGTCTTGATCAGCGAGGCCAGCTCCGCGGCCGACAGGCGCCAGATTTCTTGCATGGGAAACTCCGTTTAACCGCCTTGTAGCGCCGCGCGAACGGCAACGCCAGCCGGGGCCGTGCACGAAGGTTTAGCGCAAATGGGCAATAAAATGAGCGAGATCGGCGATCTGCTCTGATGTGATCGGGCCCATCACGTCGGCCATGCTGCCGTCATAGCCGTGACGGCTATTGTCCTTGTATTCGCCAAGCGTCTTGGCGAGATAATCCTCGCGCTGGTTGGCTATCCGCGGCACGTTTTCCTTGCCGGAATAATCCGGGTTGTGACAGTTGTTGCAGCGGTGCTGCTGCCCCAGCGCCAGGCCGCGCTGCATCCGCGCGGGATCGCCGGCCGCTGCGGGCGGCACGGGCTTGGGCAGTTTGGCGATGAAATCGGAGAAGGTGCGCAGATCGTCGTCGGTCAGCTGCTTCGCCATCTCGTTCATCGGCTCGAAGCTGCGCAGCTTCTCGCGAAACATGAAGAGCTGGATCAGCGTGTAAGGCGCCTGCTGCGCGCCGAGCGAGGGCGTGTTTTCGGTCTCCGACTGTCCGCGCTCGCCGTGACAAGCCAGACACGGCGCGATGCGCTCCTGGAAGGTTTCCGCGCTTGCGATTGAGGCGATAAAGGTAAACGCCAGCGCTGTTATTATTCTATGCATTACGCATCGCAAATTTGAACTGGGATAGGTAGATTGCCGCCTTCCTGATCTTCGCGGCGCGCACGGCACGAGAATTTAGCCCCGCGCCGGCCGCCTGAAGAGATAGCGGTTGATACGAGCGTCGCTGATTTCCCGCCGTCATTGCGAGGAGCGAAGCGACGAAGCAATCCACTCTTCCTTTGTTGAAGGTGGATTGCTTCGCTTCGCTCGCAATGACGTTCCTTCCAATCACTTGGCGCCAGCCACCTTCTGCTTGCCGTAGGTGATGCGATAGACGGCGCCGTTGTAGTCGTCGGAGACCAGCAGCGAGCCGTCCTTCAACTGCAGCACGTCGACCGGGCGACCGATATACTTGTTGTCCTCGACAAACCCGGTGAGGAACGGCTCCACGGATTTGACTGACCCGTCCTTGTTCAGCCGGGCGACGAGGACGTCACCGCCAACCTTCTTGGTCCGGTTCCACGAACCATGGCGGGCAATGAAGATCGCGTTCTTGTAGGACTTCGGGAACATGTTGCCGGTGTAGAACCGCATGCCCAGCGCTGCGGAATGCGGGCCCAGCAGGCCGACCGGCGCAGTGTAGTCGCTGCAGGATTTTCCCCAGCCGAATTCGGGATCGACGATGTTGCCCTGCAGGCAGTAGGGCGCGCCGAAATGTTCGCCGACCTTGGTGATGCGATTGAGTTCATCCTCGGGCACGTCCTCCGACATCCAGTCGCGGCCGTTGTCGGTGAAATAGAGCTGCTTGTTCTCCGGGTGCCAGTCGAATCCGACCGTCATGCGCACGCCGCGCGCGAGCACTTCGGCGCCTGACCCATCGAGATTCATGCGCCTGATCTGGCCGTGCGCATCGCTGTGCAGCACGTTGTTTCCGGGTTGCCCGACCGGAATGTACAGCTTGTTGTCGGGGCCGATGCCTATGAACTTCCAGCCGTGGGCTTCATCCTTGGGCAAATCGTCGTAGATCACGGTCGGCTTCGGCGCATTGTCCAGATTGTCCTCGATCTTGTCGATCCTGGAGATCTTCGACAGTTCGGCGATGTAGAGCGTGCCGTTCTTGAACGCGACGCCGTTCGGACGATAGAGGCCGGAGGCGATCACCTTCACCGAACGCTTGCCGTCCTTGTTGACGACCGCATAGACCTTGTCGATCAGGCGGGTGCCGGCAAACACCGTGCCCTTGTCGCCTTCGATCAGCGAGCGCGCGTTGGCCATCCCGGCGGCGTAGACTTCGATGTTGAAGCCGGCCGGCACCTTCAGCTTGGCGGTCGGCAATTTGTCAGGCGCAGCGGGGATCGGCGGCGGTGCGATCGGCGCGAGCTTGGCGGCGGCTTCGTTATCGGCAGGTCGGCCGATCAAGGGCGAGCCCGGCGGAAGCGGGGCGGCGGCCGCCGGCGCCGCACCTGCCGCAGGCGGCGTGGCCGGCTGCTGCGCTGCAACGTTCAACGTCAATGCACCGAAAAAAGCGCCGGCCAGCAACAGGCTGCGCGGCGCCGACGAATAGCTCATCATGGCATTCTCCCTGGCGGAAGCCTTATCCTCGCGCGGACAAGCATGTCAGCGCTGGCGGCATTCCCGGGCGGCACTCTCTAATATTGGTCCGTACATTTGCAATCGGAAAACATCGCTGACCCATCATCCACGGTCATTCCGGGCATTGCGCAGCATCGAACCTCAGACGTGCATTTGCGCATCGGGGAATCTCGAGATTCCCCAGTGTGCAATTGCGCACCTGAGGTTCGCGCTCTCGCAAGCCCCGCAATGACGGTGGCTGAATCAATGCCGGGTGATGGAGCGATCCGTCGTGTCGAGAATCGCCTCCGTGAACGGAAACTCGAGCACGATCTCGCCCTCGTCGTCGGTGACCTCGATGGTCGCGTTCAGCAGCGCGCCGTCAGTGCCTTCGGTCTTGAGCAGTTCCCGGATCATGGCGCGCGCCATTTCCCAGGCGCGGTCGGGATCCCGCAGCACTTCGCCATCGGGATCGGAAATCAGCTCATCGCCGATACGGGTGTTGAAAAAATAGCGTGGCATCGGCGGTAACCTACTCCATGGAGGCAGCACTTCGTTGCAAAGAAAAATCAACATTCGCGGCGCTGCGATCAACCCGGAAACGCTTGATCCCACGCCGTTTTGACCACCTGCCTTCGCACAAAAACGTGACTTATTTCGCAATGCAACATGCAAACACGCATGCCTGCTGCAAAGATTTCACTGGCGAACTTTTTGATCCGCATTACCTTGTGTCCGAGGGCGAAGTTCGTCCGGTAGAAAAAGGAGCGCCTATGGCCTGGAAAGCACCGAAAATCGTCGAAGTGCCGGTCGGCATGGAAATCAACATGTATGCGTGCGCCGCCCGCAAGTAACCGGCAGCGACCGCAAAGGCTTTAGCGAGGTGGATCCCCGGGCCTGATACGTTCCCGAAGCGGAACTGTGTCTTTGGCCCGGATCCGCCTCGTAGCGTTTGACATCACCGTTTGTGCCCAAGTCTTGAATTTGCCAGGAGACGGATCATGCTTCGCGTCGTCGTCCTGGGCGCCGCGGCAGGCGGCGGCGTTCCGCAGTGGAACTGCGGATGTCCGGTGTGCCGGACGGCCCGCAACGAACATCCCGAACTTCAGAGCACGCAGGCCTCGATCGCGGTCAGTGCCGATGGCGAGCACTGGTTCCTGATCAACGCCTCGCCCGATCTGCGCCAGCAACTGACCGCGACGCCGCAGCTTCATCCCAGGGCAGGCCAGCTCCGTCACAGTCCGATTGCGGGCGTCATCCTGACCAATGGCGAGATCGACGCGGTCGCAGGCCTGTTGTCGATGCGCGAGGGATCGCCCTTCACTCTGTATGCGCATGAGCGGGTGCTTGCGATCCTCAAATCCAACAGCATCTTTAATGTGCTGAGCGAAAAGAATGTGAAACGCCAGCCGATCGCGGTCGACCGGGCGTTCGAACCCGCATTGCCCGATGGTTCGCCATCCGGCATCGAAATCCTCCCCTTCGAGGTTCCCGGAAAGGGCGCATGGTATCTCGAAGGCAAGGCGCATCCGGCCGGCGGCAGTGGTGTGGGCGATACGCTTGGGCTTCGCATCCTGGACAAAGCCAGCGGCAAATATCTCTATTTCCTTGCCGCCTGCGCGCGGGTGACCGACGATCTGAAGGCGCGGCTGAACGGCGCCGCACTGGTGTTCTTTGACGGTACGGTGTGGCGCGACGACGAACTGGTTGCCGCGGGCCTCGGCAACAAGACCGGGCAAAGCATGGGACACATCTCGATGTCAGGCGAGGACGGCGCGATCGCAAGCCTTGAAGGACTCGACATCGGGCGCAAGATGTTTTTGCATATCAACAACTCCAACCCCGCCTTGCTGCACGGCTCGGACGAGCGCAAAACCGCCGAGCAGGCCGGCTGGCACATCCCCGCCGATGGAATGGAGATCACACTGTGAGCGTCGTGCCCTTCACCAGAATGACCGCGCTATCGATCGGCAAAGGCATTTCGCTCAATAACGCCGAGGAACTGGAGGCGACGCTGCGTCACATCGGCGCGACGCGCTATCACAACCTGCATCCGTTCCACCGGCTGCTGCATGGCGGCAAGCTCAACAAGGGCCAGGTGCAGGCCTGGGCGCTGAACCGTTATTTTTACCAGAGCACGATCCCGCTCAAGGACGCGATGGTGATCTCGCGGTTCCGCGACCGCGCGACCCGCGTCGAATGGCGGCACCGGATCGAGGACCACGACGGCGATCTCGGCTCCGAAGGCGGTATCGAGCGCTGGCTCAAGCTGACCGAGGGCCTCGGGCTCGACAGCGCCTATGTGGAATCGACCGAAGGCATCCTTCCCGCGACGCGCTTTGCGGTCGAGGCCTACGTGCATTTCTGCCGCGACAAGACGCCGCTCGAGGCGATCGCCTCCTCGCTGACGGAACTGTTCGCGCCGAACCTGCATGAAGAGCGCATCTCGGGCATGCTGCAGCACTATGATTTCGTCAATCCGGACATCATGAGCTATTTCAGCCGCCGCCTGCAGCAGGCGCCCCGCGACGCCGGATTCGCGCTCGATTACGTCAAGGCGCACGCCAGGACGCCGGCGGAACGCGAGGCGGTCTGCAACGCCCTGATCTTCAAGACCAATGTGCTATGGGTTCAGCTCGATGCGCTGTATCATGCCTATGTCGAGGGCCACATACCGCCCGGCGCGTTCGTGCCTCAAGAGGGCTGAAGCCGAAGCCAATAACCAGGAACTAGCGATCGATGGCAGCAAGCCGCAACATCAGTGTCAGCGAGGCGAGCCGGCCGAAATTGCCGCGGCACGCCAAGCTGAAATTTGATGAGACGCGGCAGGTCTGGGTGATCCTGGCGCCCGAGCGCGTGCTGGCGCCGGACGAGATCGCAGTCGAGGTGCTGCAGCTTTGCGACGGTGTTCGCAGCGTCTCCGACATGATCGATCAGCTGACCGCCAAATACGCCGCGCCCCGCGAGGCAATTGCAACCGACGTCGTCGCCATGCTGCAGGACCTCGCCGACAAGGGCTTTCTCACCGAAGCGCGCGAGAAGACGTCATGAGCGACATTCTCACCGACGGCAAAGCGGCAACCGCGCCCCATGACGGGCTCTCGGTGCTGGAGCAGCGGCGCTCGACGGCGGAGACGTTCGGCATCCCGCTCGCGGTGCTGGCCGAGTTGACGCACCGCTGCCCGCTGCAATGCCCCTATTGCTCCAATCCGCTCGAACTCGACCGCGGCGGCACTGAGCTGACCACCGAGGAATGGAAGAAGGTTTTGACCGAGCTCGCCGAAATCGGCGTGCTGCAGATCCATTTCTCCGGCGGCGAGCCGACCGCGCGCAAGGATCTGGTCGAACTGGTCCAGCACGCCAGCGACGTCGGGCTCTACAGCAACCTCATTACTTCCGCTGTGTTGCTGACACGCGAAAAACTGTCCGCTCTGGCCGATGCCGGGCTGTGCCACGTGCAGATCAGTTTTCAGGGCAACGAGCCCATGGTGGCCGACCGCGTGGCGGGCCTGAAGAAGTCGCATGAGAAGAAGCTGGAGGTCGCGAAGTGGACGCGCGAACTCGACCTGCCGCTGACGGTCAACGCCGTCATGCACCGCCAGAACCTGCATCAGCTGTCGGACATTATTCAGATGGCGGTCGATCTCGACGCCGACCGGCTCGAGGTCGCCAACGTGCAGTATTACGGCTGGGCGCTGAAGAACCGCGCCGCCTTGATGCCGACCGTGGCACAGATCGAGGAGACCAGCCGCATCGTCGAGGAAGCCGAAGTGCGGCTGAAGGGCATTCTCGCGATCGACTACGTCTTGCCGGATTATTACGCGCTGCGGCCGAAGAAATGCATGGGCGGCTGGGGCCGGCAATTCTTCAACATCTCGCCTGCCGGCAAGATCCTGCCGTGTCATGCCGCCGAGAGCATCACCGGACTAGAATTCCTTTCGGTGCGATCCAATCACTCGATCGCGTGGATCTGGCAGAATTCCGAAGCCTTCAACCGCTATCGCGGCACCGGCTGGATGCCCGAGCCCTGCAAGAGCTGCGAGTTCCGCGAAGTCGATTTCGGCGGTTGCCGCTGCCAGGCCTTTGCGCTGACCGGCGATGCCGGCAATACCGATCCGGCCTGCACGCTGTCGCCGATGCATGAGCAGATCTTCAAGCAGGCCGAGCAGGAAGCAGCCTCCGACAATAACCGTTTCCTCTATCGCAATTTCGCCGGCGGCACGCTGGAGGCGGAAGACAAGCATGGCGCCTGACGCCGACGCCGGAAAATCCGCCAAACGCGCCGATCCGTTTGCACCGCTGACCTCGGAGCAGCTCGATGTCGGCGATGGCCACGACGTCTATGTCGAGAGCGTCGGCCGTATCGGCGGCATTGCGGCGGTCTATCTGCATGGCGGGCCCGGCAGCGGTTGCCAGCCCGATCACCGCCGGCTGTTCGACCCTGAAAGATTCCATGCCGTGCTGTTCGACCAGCGCGGCGCCGGCCGCAGCCGCCCCAAGGGCCGGCGTGAGGACAATACCCTGCCGCATCTGATTGCGGACATGGAGAGAATTCGCGAGAAATTCGGTTTTGAGCGCTGGATGATCGTCGGCGGCTCCTGGGGCGCGACGCTGGCGCTGGCGTATGCGCAAGCGCACCCCGACCGCGTCACCGGCATCGTGCTGCGCGCCACCTTCCTCGGCGCCCGCAAGGAAATCGAGGATGGCTTCCTCGAGGTGCTGCCGCGCTTCTATCCGGCGCTGCACGCGGAGTTCCTCGACGTGTTGCCGCCAGCGGAACGCACGCACCCGATCGACGCATATTTCCGCCGGATTCTTGATCCCGACACCGGCGTGCATGGCCCGGCCGCACGGGCATGGGGCGAGACCGAACGTATCCTCTCCGAGCACACGCCGGGCCGCGCCCGGCTCGATCCGGTCAATTCGTCGCGCGCCCTGCCCGCCACGCCGTTCATGGAAGCGCATTATTTCGCCAATGACTGCTTCATGAGGCCGAACCAGCTGATCGAAGAGGCCGGCAGGCTTGCTGACATTCCCGGTATCATCGTGCAGGGCCGTTATGATCTGCTGTGCCCGCCGGCGACCTCGCATGCGCTTGCCGCAGTGTGGCGCGAGGCCGAAATTCGCCTGGTCGAAGGCGCCGGTCACACGCTGTACGATCCCGGCGTCCGCGACGCCGTGATGAAAGCAGTCGCGGATATGGCTTCCAAGATTACCAGATAGGGATTTTCGAAATGCCGATAGCCGGAAAAGGCATGCTGCTGACGTCGATGAACATCGATGCCGCCGACGAGGCCGAATTCAACCGCTGGTACGACCGCGAACATCTCGAAGAGCGCGTCGCGATGCCGGGCTTCCTCGAAGCGCGGCGCTATGTCGCGCACGAAGGTGACCCGAAATATCTCAGCCTCTATTCCACCGAAACCATCGAGGTACTGGACAGCCCGTTCTACCGCACCGCGCTCGCCAATCAGACTGCCTGGTCGAAGGCCAACATTGCCCGCTTCAAGAATATGATCCGGGGCGTTTCGCGTATCACCATCAGCCGCGGCACCGGCCGCGGCGCCGCGCTCGGCATCATCCGGCTGCGGCCGCCCGCCGGCGGCGAGGATAAATTACGTACCGCACTGCGGGATCAACTCGATCCCGCAGAACTCAACGGCATCATTTCCATGCACCTGCTGGAGAACAATCCGGCGCTGTCGAAACCGATCACTGATGACCCCGCAGCGCCCAATCCGGGCGCCGGCGACTGGTTCGTGCTGATCGACGCCACCGATGTCAGCGCGGTTCCGGCGGCCGCGGCGCGCTTCAACGACAATGCCGCAATCAAGCCGCTGGTGGTGACGAGCGGCGTTTACCGGCTGATGTGGGATCTCGCGAAGAGCGATCTGCACCGCGCGTAACATTGGCGACAACGCCGTGCACTCATGCTGCACCGCCACATAGCATCAGCGAATATTAACGTTCACACGTGCCATGCATGAAAGCTGGCAATCGCGCAAATTTGCCTTTGTGACTCGTCTGGAATGGCTCTAAGCTCCGATAAGATAAGCCTATGATCCAATTCAAAAACCACAAGAACGCCTACTGAGCGTTCAGGCAACAAGGCCGCGTTCGGATTGCTGACGCGGAAAGGTAGGAATGAAACCGACTGACATCTCGGCGCCGGACTACTTTCACAAAGTGGTTGATTGCCAATGGGCCTGCCCCGCTCACACGCCAGTTCCCGAATACATCCGTTTGATTGCCGAGGGGCGTTATAGCGACGCCTACATGATCAACTGGAAATCGAATGTGTTTCCCGGAATTTTGGGACGCACCTGCGATCGCCCGTGCGAGCCGGCCTGCCGCCGCGGCCGCGTCGAGGAAACACCCGTTGCGATCTGCCGGCTGAAGCGCGTCGCCGCCGACTTCAAGGACGACGTCAAGCACCGCATGCCGAAGGTATCGGCGAAGAACGGCAAGCGCGTCGCGCTGATCGGCGGCGGTCCCGCTTCGCTTGCGGTGGCGCGCGATCTTGCGCCGCTCGGCTATCACTGCACGGTGTTCGACGCCGATCCCAAGGCGGGCGGAATGATGCGCAGCCAGATCCCAAAATTCCGGCTGCCGGATTCGGTGATCGACGAAGAAACCGATTACATCCTAAACCTCGGCATCGAGTTCAAGGGCGGTCACCGCATCGACAGCCTGAAGCAGCTGATGGCTGAAAATTATGATGCGATTTTCGTCGGTTCCGGCGCGCCGCGCGGCCGCGAACTCGACATCCCCGGCCGCAAGGAGGCCGCCGCTAATATCCATATAGGCATCGAATGGCTGGCTTCGGTTTCGTTCGGCCATGTCGAGAAGATCGGCCGCCGCGTGATCGTGCTCGGCGGCGGCAACACCGCGATGGATTGCTGCCGCACCGCGCGGCGCCTTGGCGGCGAAGACGTCAAGGTGATCGTGCGTTCCGGCTTTGAGGAAATGAAGGCGAGCCCATGGGAAAAGGAAGACGCCATTCACGAGGACATTCCGATCCTCAATTTCATGGTGCCGGTGGGATTCAAACATGTAGCCGGCAAGCTCATCGGCGTCACCTTCCAGAAGGTGAAGGCGGAATATGACGCCAAGGGCCGGCGTAACCTGGTGCCCGCGGGCGAGCCGGACCAGACCATTCCCTGTGACGACGTGCTGGTCGCGGTCGGGCAGGAAAACGCCTTCCCCTGGATCGAGCGCGACTGCGGCATCGAGTTCGACAAGTGGAACATGCCGCAGGTCGATGCCAAGACGTTCGCATCGACCAATCCGAAAGTCTTCTTCGGCGGTGACGCGGCGTTCGGCCCCAAGAACATCATCTGGGCGGTGGCGCACGGCCATGACGCCGCGCTGTCGATCCACAAGATGCTCTCCGGCGAGGATATCACCGAGCGCCCGCTCCCCGAGGTGAACGTCTCCTCGCAGAAGATGGGAATCCACGAGTGGAGCTACGACAACGACATCTCCGGCGACAAGCGCTACAAGGTGCCGCACCGCGACAAGGTGATTGCGCTCAAGGACATCCGCGCAGAGGTCGAACTCGGCTACGACGTCAAGCTCGCGCTCGGCGAGGCGCAGCGCTGCCTGAACTGCGACGTGCAGACGATTTTCAGCGCGCCCGCCTGCATCGAATGCGACGCCTGCGTCGACATCTGCCCGATGGATTGCATCACCTTCACGGAAAATGGCGAGGAAGAGGATCTGCGGACCCGGCTGAAAGCGCCCTCACCGCGTCACGACCAGGCGCTTTATCTTGCCGACGGGCTCAAGACCGGGCGCGTCATGGTGAAGGACGAAGACGTCTGCCTGCATTGCGGGCTCTGCGCCGAGCGTTGTCCCACCGGAGCCTGGGACATGCAGAAGTACCTCATCGATATGACTCACGCGGGATCACCATGTCAGTCCAAAGCCCGATCAGCAGCGTAAACGACTTCGTCGTCCGTTTCGCCAACGTCAACGGCTCGGGTTCGGCCAGCGCCAACGAGCTGTTCGCGCGCTCGATCCTGCGCCACGGCGTGCCGGTGAGCCCGCGCAACATCTTTCCCTCCAACATCCAGGGACTGCCGACCTGGTACGAGGTGCGGGTGACCGAGGAAAGCCATCTCGGCGCCCGCGGCGGCGTCGACATGATGGTGGCGATGAACCCGCAGACCTGGGACAAGGACGTCGCCTCGATCGAGCCCGGCGGCTATCTGTTCTACGATTCCACCAAGCCGATGCCGACGTCGAAGTTCCGCGCCGACATCAACGTCATCGGCGTGCCGCTGACCGCGATCACCAACTCGACCTATACCGATCCGCGCCAGCGCCAGCTGTTCAAGAACATCATCTATCTCGGCGCGATGTGCGCCCTGCTCGACATGGACCCGAAGATCGTCGAGCAATTGATATCAGAACAGTACAAGGGCAAGGAAAAGCTGTTGTCCTCGAACGTCCACGCGCTGCATCTGGGCCGTGACTGGGCGCTGCAGAACCTGAAATGCCCGATCGGGCTGCAGGTGAAGAAGGCCGACAAGGTCGGCGACCGCATTTTCATGGAAGGCAACAGCGCGGCTGCACTCGGCGCGGTCTATGGCGGCGCCACCGTCTGCGCCTGGTATCCGATCACGCCGTCCTCGTCGGTGGCCGAGGCCTTCACCAGCCATTGCAAGAAGCTGCGGCACGATCCCGAAACCGGCAAGGCCAAATACGCCATCGTGCAGGGCGAGGACGAGCTTGCATCGATCGGCATGGTGATCGGCGCCTCCTGGAACGGCGCGCGCGCCTTCACCGCGACTTCCGGGCCCGGTGTCTCGCTGATGACCGAGTTCATCGGGCTTTCCTACTTTGCCGAAATTCCCGGCGTGATCATGAACATCCAGCGCGCCGGCCCCTCGACCGGCATGCCGACGCGCACCCAGCAATGCGACATCATCGCCTGCGCCTATGCTTCGCACGGCGACACCAAGCATATCCTGCTGTTCCCGGAAGACCCGGCCGAAGCGTTCGAGTTCGCGGCGCAATCGTTCGATCTCGCCGAGCGGCTGCAGACCATGATCTTCCTGATGCTCGACCTCGACATCGGCATGAACCACCGGCTCTGCCGTCCCCTGAAGTGGGACGATTCCAGGCAATATGACCGCGGCAAGGTGATGACCGCAGAGATGCTCGACGAGCCTGGCCGCGATTTCGGCCGCTATCTCGACGTCGACGGCGACGGCATTCCCTACCGCACCTATCCCGGCACGCATCCGACCAAAGGCTCGTTCTTCACCCGCGGCACCTCGCGCGACCGCTATGCGCGCTATTCGGAAGAAGGCGCTGTTTACGCCGACAACATGCAGCGGCTGGTGCGCAAGTTCGAGACCGCGCAGGACATGGTGCCGCGGCCGTTGCAGGCCAACGCCACCAAGCCGACCAAATACGGCGTGATCTATTTCGGCTCGACCGCGCCGGCGATGGACGAGGCGATCGGCCTGCTGGAGGCGCGCGGGCACCAGCTCGACCGCATGCGCATCCGCGCCTTCCCGTTCCACTCCAGCGTCGCCAGCTTCATTGCCGACCATGACTTCGTGTACGTCGTCGAGCAGAATCGCGACGCCCAGCTGCGCCAGTTGATCGTCAACGAGAACGGCATCGATCCGGTGCGGCTGGTGCCGATCCTGCACTATGACGGCACCCCGATCACCGCGCGCTTCATCGCCAGCGCCATCGGCGACCATCAGGACCATCTGAAAGTGACTCCTCTCCGCAAGGCCGTGTCATGACCTACATTGCAAAACCGAAATTCCACCATCCCGGCCTGCCGAAGAACGATCTCGGCTACACCCACAGGGACTACGAGGGCAAGATTTCGACGCTGTGCGCCGGCTGCGGTCACGACTCGATCACCGCCTCGATCATCGAAGCCTGCTTTGAGCTATCGATCGAGCCGCATCGCGTCGCCAAGATCTCCGGCATCGGCTGTTCCTCGAAAACGCCGGATTACTTCCTCGGCAATTCGCACGGCTTCAACTCGGTGCACGGCCGCATGCCGTCGGTCCTGACCGGCGCCAACCTCGCCAACCGCGACCTGATCTATCTCGGCGTCTCCGGCGACGGCGACAGCGCCTCGATCGGCTTCGGCCAGTTCGCCCATTCGATCCGGCGTGGCGTCAACATGACTTATATCGTCGAGAACAACGGCGTTTACGGCCTGACCAAGGGCCAGTTCTCGGCCACCGCCGACCGCGGCTCGAAATCCAAGAAGGGTGTGATGAACACCGACAACGCCATCGACCTGGTGGCGATTGCGCTGCAGCTCGGCGCCAGCTTCGTGGCGCGCAGCTTCTCCGGCGACAAGACCCAGCTGGTGCCGCTGATCGCGGCCGCCATCCGCCACAAGGGCGCGTCGTTCATCGACGTCATCAGCCCTTGCATCGCCTTCAACAACCACGCCGGCTCGACCAAGAGTTTTGACTACGTCCGCGAACATAATGACGCGGTCAACCGCCTCGACGTCATCACGGGTCGCGACCCCATCACCGTCGATTATGCCCCGGGCTCGGTGCAGATGGTGGAGCAGCACGACGGCACCAGGCTGGCGCTGCGCAAGATCGACGCCGATTACGACGCCAACGACCGGCTGGCGGCGATGACCTTCCTGCAGAAGCACGCCGCCAAGGGCCAGGTGGTGACCGGCTTGCTCTACGTCGATCCCGACGCCGAAGACATGCACACCCATCTCGACACCGTCGAGACGCCGCTCAATAAGCTGGAAGCCAAGGAATTGTGCCCGGGCTCGTCAGCGCTGGACAAGATCAACGCCAGCCTGCGGTAGGGCATCTAGTCGTCAGGTCGCAACGTCCATGCATCCTGCGATATGAGCATTAGCCTCGGAAGCAGGCATCGGTTGTTTGCGTACAAGCAATCATCGCGACCGCGCTGCCGACAATAAGCCCGACCGGATTCGCTATCCACGGAATCCGACGGGCGTGCTATGGTGCTCGACCACGCGTCGATAACTTGCCGCCGTAAATTTTCATAATTCATAATTGAGAAATATGATGAGGCACAAACCTGCCGCGGTTGCCGCGGCCCTGGCGGCAACGATCGTTTGGACCGTCGGCAAAGCAAGCGCAGCCCCCAAAAGCAAGCCGAACCAGATCAAGTACGAATATGTGTCGCCAAAGGACCCGGTACACCAGCCGATCCACGATCAAATGAGGCAGGGCCGCGCTCTCGAACACTTGCAGGAACTGCTCAGTCCACTCCGCCTTTCCTACCCGCTGACGCTGAAGGTCGCGGGTTGCGATGGCGCCGCAAACGCCTGGTACGGCGATGAAGTCATCACCGTGTGTTACGAAATGCTGGCGGACATCCTGAAGAGCGCGCCGCCGCAAGACCTTCCCGGCGGATTATCCCGGGCGGACACGGTGCTGGGCCCAATTCTCGCGGTGTTCCTGCACGAGACCGCGCATGCGGTTTTCAACATGCTGCAAATACCTGTGCTCGGCCGCGAGGAAGATGCCGCCGATCAATTCGCCGCCTACGTCATGCTTCGACTAAGCAAGGACGAGGCCCGCAGAACGATCCTGGGCTACGCCTATCACCATGCGATTCAGATGCCGGGACCGCAGGTCACCGTTCCTATCCAATCGCTTTCAGGTGAACATTCGACGCCGGCCCAGCGAGCGTTCAACATTCTGTGCATCGCCTATGGCGCAGACAAGACGTTGTTTGCCGATGTCGTCGAAAAGGGCTTCCTGCCCAAGGACCGGGCCGAAGTCTGCGCAAGGGAATACGATGACCTCAACTTTGCCATGACAAAGCTGATCAAGCCGCATATTGACCAGCGCCTTGCCGGAAAATTTCACGGAACCTGGGCACGAACCGTCAGCGCCCGTCGCGCAAATCTGGCGCGTCGATAGGATTTGGGGACGCGGGAGCAGCTGACACCCAACCCACCCTGCGGCCGGCCAGCGAATTGCGCCTCGGCTCGTCCGCGCTGGAAAAGATCAGCGCCGGCCTGCGGCAGAGCGGAACGTACGAAGAAAGGGTCTTCCGAGTGCAGCCGACCTTATTGTGCGCGTCTCAATGCGGTTGCACTGGTAGCAACGGAAAACCTTGATGAGTGGCTTGGCCCCGATAGCGGGCAGCTTGCCTAACAGCCGCATTTCGGCGTGGCACTTTTCGCATACCCGGATTTCCCGTATTTGCTGGCCCATCTCGATATGATGTGTACGAAACCCGTCGGAACAATGGAGTTTTGCTCCGTAAGACTACGGCAAAAGAAAAGCCGCCCCCTGCCGAGAGGACGGCGATTAAGGAAGTCTTAGGCTAGTCGTGCCGATGATCGACCTCAGGTGAAGCTCAAGGAAGAAGTTCCGCCGTGCTCAGAGACGGCACTTATGCGGCATGGTTCAAGACCCCCGTAAGCCAAGGCACTGGCATCGTCCATGTTGCAGACGGCAGGATCTGGGGGCGCGACGGCGTCATGACCTACGAGGGGTCATGCGAAGTCGACGGAGACCGATTCACCGCGGTCGTGATCACAAGAAAACACACCAACGGGCTGCCAACTGTATTCGGCGATGATCAGGAGCTCGAGCTTAAGCTGCAGGGAACGTGCACCGGCAAGATAGCGACCTACACCGGAACGGCGGCACAGTTCCCAGGCCTGCTCCTGGAGGGAACGCTAATTTACAACGAGCAGGCGCGTGCCCCGGAGGCGAGCGAACCCATACCCACGTTCGATCCGCACAAACTGCCGAAATTACCGACGCGCGGGCGTTGATCGCCGGCTACGCCACCGCGGCCAGCCCGCGCGGGTTGGCGACGTATTCCTTCAACACCTTGCCTGTCGCGTCGACCTCGACCAGCGAGACGTTGTAGGTCCAGAGGTCGGCGAGGTGCTGCAGCACGCGCTTGGCATCGGTGTCATTGAGCTGCGCGCCGTTCAGCACGGTGTGGCGCAACATCAAATGACGATCGCCGGCGAGGTCAACATCGACGACTTCGATGTTGGCGTCGATGAAGCCGACGTCGTATGTCCGTGACAGGGCGCGGCGCACGCGCCGATAACCGCGCTCGTCGTGGATCGCATCGACCCGGATGCCGGCGGTCTCGGCTGGATCGTCATGCAAGTGGAACATGCGGAAGTGCCGCATCAGCCGCGGTGATAGGAACTGGCTGATGAAGCTCTCGTCGCGGTAATTGGCCCAGACATCGCGGAGGACGCCCATCGTATCGCCCTTGCCGGCGATATCCGGAAACCATTCGCGATCCTCGTCCTCGGGATTGGTCACGATGCGCTCGATATCCTGCATCATCGCAAAACCGAGCGCGTAGGGGTTGAAGCCCGAGAAATATTTACTGTCGAAGTCGGGTTGGAACACGACGTTAGTATGCGACGACAGGAATTCGAGGAAATTGCCGTCGGAGAGCTGCCCCTGCAGGTGCAGCCGGTTCATGATGCGGTAATGGACGTAGGTCGCGGTGCCCTCGTTCATGACCTTGGTCTGGCTCTGCGGGTAAAAATACTGTGCGATGTGCCGCACGATGCGCAGCAGCTCGCGCTGCCACGGCGCCAGGCGCGGCGCGGTCTTTTCCAGGAAGTACAGGATGTTTTCCTGCGGCAGGCCGAGCAGCGCGCGGCGGCGATCGGCGCTCAGCGTTGCCACGCTCTTGACCGGCCCGGTCGGAATGGTCCGCCACAAATCATTGAACACGCTTTCTTCGTGCTGGCGGCGGTACTGGGCCCGCTTCTCCTCGACGCGCAGATCCGGCAGCTTCTTGCCGGGATAGCGGTTGATGCCATGCGACATCAGCGCGTGGGCCGCATCGAGCGTCTGCTCGACCGCCAGCCGGCCGTGACGCTCCTCGCACTGCGCGACATAGGTCTTGGCGAATTCGAGATAATCCAGAATGCCGTCGGCGTCGGTCCACTGCTTGAACAGATAATTGTTCTTGAAGAAATGATTGTGGCCGAAGGCGGCGTGCGCGATCACCAGCGTCTGCATGGTCGCGGTGTTCTCCTCCATCAAATAGGAGATGCACGGCGACGAGTTGATGACGATCTCATAGGCCAGGCCCATCAGGCCCTTGCGGTAGGACGCCTGCTGATAGGCGAAGTGCTTGCCGAACGACCAATGCTTGTAGAACAAGGGCATGCCGACCGAGCAATAGGCGTCGAGCATCTGCTCGGCCGTGATCACCTCGATCTGGTTCGGATAGACATTGAGCCCGAGCTCGGACTCCGCGATCTCCTCGCAGGCGTCATGGATCCGCTGCAGCGTCGGGAAATCCCAATCAGCACCCTGAAACAGCCGTTCGCCTGTCATGGCGCCCTCTCCTGTCTTACGCGGCGCTGGAAGAGATCGTGAAACACCGGGAAGATTTCGCTGCGCTCGCAGACCTTGCGCATCGACAGCGGCGCACCGGCGAGGCGCAGGCGCTCGTACAGCGTCCATAGCGACGAGTCCGGCATCTCGAAAGTCAGCCCGGCATCCTGGCCGACCTCGAGATAGGCAAAGAACTGGCTGACGGGCAGAATCTTCTCGGTCAGCAGCCGGCCCGCCACCTCGCCGTCGGACGTGGAGTTGTCGCCATCGGAAGCCTGCGCGGCGTAGATATTCCAGTCCGCCGGGCGGAACCGCGAACGCACGATCTCGTGCATCTCCTGCAGCGCACTCGACACCAGCGTGCCGCCCGATGCCGGGCCATGGAAGAATGTATCCTCGTCCACCTCTTCGGCGCGGTCGGTATGGCGGATAAAGACGATCTCGACATGGCGATAGCGCCGCTTCAGGAAGACATAGAGCAGCGTGTAGAAGCGCTTGGCGAGGTCCTTCATGTGCTCGGTCATCGAGCCCGAGACGTCCATCAGGCAGAACATCACGGCCTGGGCAATCGGCTTCGGCGTGGTCTCGAACCGCCGGTAACGGATGTCGATCGGATCGATGAACGGGATCCGCTTGGCCTTGGCCTTCAGGCTTTCAATCTCGGCCAGCAGTTCGGCGCGGCGCGCCTCGTCGCCGCAAATCAGCAGTTCGGCTTCAAGCGCCGCAATCTCTTCCGGCTTCGGCCGCCGCAGTGCCACCCGCCGCGCCATCGCGCGGCTCACGGTACGGGAAATGGAAATATTCGCCGGCGAACCCGACGTCGCATAACCGGCCCGGCGGATTCCTTCGCTCTCCACCTCGGCAAGCTTGCGCTTGGCGAGATCAGGCAATTCGAGATCGTCCAGAAACAGGTCGACGAATTCCTCGCGGCTGAGAACGAAGCGGAACGCGTCTTCGCTGTCGCCCTCCCCCGCGCCACCGGCCTTGCCGCCCGAGCCGCCCGAGCGCGGCAGGATGTCGCCTTCGATGAACTTCTTGTTTCCGGGAAGTATCATGTCGCGGGTGCCGCCTTCACGGCGGAACCGCGGCTCGTCCATGCCGTCGAGCGGGATGCTGACCTCTCCGCCTTCCAGGACATCCTTGATGTCCCGGTCGTGCGAGGTCTTCTTCACCGCTTGCTGAACCAGCGCCTTCGCCCGGCGCAGGAACCGCTGACGGTTCTCGAGACTCTTGCTGCCCGGATTTAGCCGCCGGTCAACGATGTGAATAGCAACCACTTCGCATCCGCCTCAGCCGGCTTGCTTCACGCGCATATACCATTCGACGAGTCGGCGGACCTGGCGTTCGGTGTAACCGCGGTCCACCATCCGCGCGACGAAATCGTCGTGCTTCTTCTCGGTTTCGCCGTCCTTTTTCGAGCCGAACGAAATGACGGGCAGCAGATCTTCCACTTGCGAGAATATCCGCTTTTCGATCACCTCGCGAACCTTTTCATAGCTGGTCCAGCCCGGATTCTTGCCGCCGTTCTGGGCCCGCGACCGCAGCGAGAACTTCACGACCTCGTTACGGAAGTCCTTCGGATTGGCGATACCCGCAGGCTTTTCGATCTTGGTCAGCTCCTGATTGAGCAATTCGCGATCGAGCAATTGTCCGGTGTCGGGATCCTTGAAGTCCTGATCCTCGATCCAGGCATCGGCGTAATCCACGTAGCGGTCGAACAGGTTCTGGCCATAATCCGAATAGGATTCGAGATAGGCCTTCTGAATCTCGTTTCCGATGAATTCGGCATATCGCGGCACCAGTTCGGCCTTGATAAATTCGAGGTAACGCTTTTCGGTTTCATCAGGGAGCTGCTCGCGACGGATCGACTGTTCCAGCGCATACATCAGGTGAACGGCATCCGCGCCGACTTCCGACGTATCGTGATTGTAGGTTGCGGCGAGCACCTTGAACGCAAAGCGGGTCGAGACGCCGTCCATGCCTTCGTCGACGCCGGCGGCATCCTTGTATTCCTGGACGCTGCGGGCCTTGGGATCGGACTCTTTCAGGCTTTCGCCGTCATAAACCCGCATCTTTGCAAACACGGTGGAGTTTTCGTGACGTCGCAGCCGCGACATGACCGAGAAGCGCGCCAGCGTCTCCAGCGTCGACGGCGCGCAGGGCGCGGCGGCGAGTTCAGAGCCCTGGATCAGTTTCTCGTAGATCTTCTGTTCCTCGGTGACGCGCAGGCAATACGGCACCTTGATGACGCAGATGCGGTCGATGAAGGCTTCGTTGTTCTTGTTGGTCTTGAAGCTCTGCCATTCGGATTCGTTGGAGTGCGCAAGAATGACGCCGGTAAAGGGAATCGCACCGATATTCTCGGTTCCGATATAGTTGCCTTCCTGCGTCGCCGTCAGCAGCGGATGCAGCATCTTGATCGGCGCCTTGAACATCTCGACGAATTCGAGGATGCCCTGGTTGGCGCGGTTCAAGCCGCCGGAATAGCTGTAGGCGTCGGGGTCGTTCTGGGCAAAGGTTTCCAGCTTGCGGATGTCGACCTTGCCGACCAGCGACGAGATGTCCTGGTTGTTTTCATCACCTGGCTCGGTCTTGGCGACCGCGATCTGCCGCAGCCGCGACGGCTGGATCTTGGCGACACGGAATTGCGAGATGTCGCCGCCGAACGATTCGAGCCGCTTGTAGCACCACGGGCTCATCAGCCCGGTGAGGCGGCGGCGCGGAATGCCGTATTTTTCCTCGAGCATCGGCCCGAGTGTTTCCGGATCGAACAGGCTGAGCGGACTTTCGAAGACCGGGCTTAACTCATCACCAGCCTTCAAAACGTAAATGGGGTGAACTTCCATCAACGCCTTCAAACGTTCGGCGAGCGATGACTTGCCGCCGCCGACCGGCCCGAGCAGATAGAGTATCTGCTTGCGCTCTTCGAGGCCTTGAGCGGCGTGCCGGAAGAACCCGACGATGCGCTCGATCGTTTCTTCCATGCCATAGAAGCCGGCGAAGGCCGGATAGGTGCGCATGGTGCGGTTCAAAAAAATACGGCCAAGGCGTTGGTCCCTGGCCGTGTCGATCATCTGAGGTTCGCCGATTGCCGCTAGCAACCGTTCGGCCGCATTCGCATATTTAAGCGGATCGCTTCGACACGATTCCAGATAATCCGCCATCGACATGTCGCTCTGACTTCTGGCTTCGAAGGAGCGGGCGAAGGCGTTGAACAGAGAATCGTTGTACATAGATTCATCTCCTCATGGTTCAGCTATAACGTAGGATGCGCTGGCCAAGTTCCAAGCCCCGGCAAGCCTCCTGCGTATCCAATCGCGAATCACCAACAGCAGATGTGATATCTGACACGCGAGTGACTCCATCACGCAATGCAATAGTCGTGCTAAACGACTCGGCAGCTCAAGAATGTGCTGGAATCCACTGGATCTGTAACCGGCGTGCAACATGCGGCATCCGGAGAAGTACTGGTTTTTCAGGTAGATGAACGAACCTGCAGCATTCGCGCGGTTGAACACGCGCCGCCGCAATGCTTGTCGATTCATTAATGCGCGCCGCGCGCGGCGTCCGTTCAGCGCGTTGGACCATAACGGACGATCTGAGATCCAGATCACTCCAGGCTGCGTCATCCTCGGCAGATCATCTCTCTGTTCGGTGTCGTTCGACGAATCCAAACGCGCAAATTCCGTTTCTGGGGCTTATGCCACTCACCACGACGGGTGACGTTTGCGTTCTCGTCGGCATGAAGGCCGTCAAGGCGGCGTTCATTGCGACTGTAATCAAGTCCCGAACGCGGCGAACCGATACAAGAGGCTCGCGCGCTAGTACTTTTGGATTAGTCCGGCGCAACCAATTCGCGATCCTCCTGAGTGCGGCGCAAAACGAAACCCGCGCTGCCGCCAATCGGCACAGCTGTGCTCCAGGTCACGGTCCGAATTGGACACCGGCCGGGATTTATTGTGCAAGGCACAATGCGGGCAAATCATGGGGCGCGAACGGGCGCATCGCCCAATATTTAGGCAACCGGCTGCCTGCAGCGGTTTCCCGCCAACTGCTGAAATTGAACGCAGCCGCGGCCACCTGCGACCAATGAGCAGATTGAAGCCACGCCTTGGCGGCGCCTGGCGCCGCACCACTTCGGTGCGGACGGTCGGTGTGTCACGCATTTAGGACGATCATGAAGCGCATCTTCCTGTGCACCCTCACGCTGGCCGCGATGGCCTCGCTTGCCGGGCCCAGCCATGCTCAGGACGGCGTCGAGAAGGCAAAAGCTGCCGCCTTCGACAACAGGGTGTTCGCCGGCCCCCTCGGTCAAAAGACCTATGCCTGCTTCGTGCGTCGCTATGACGCCAACCACCTGGCGCAGCACCCCAAGCAAAAAGTCAGCGCCATGAAGCTGCTGGTCACCGCCGAAAATCCGCCGGAAGAGAAGATCACCAATTACTCCTTCCGCATCGGCGTCAAATATCGGCATCGGCCGGGCAATTTCGACTCCAGCGGTTATTGCAACCATGTCGTCACCGAGGACAAAGGCAACGAAATCCACTTCGGCTGCGGCGTCGATTGCGACGGCGGCGGCATCGATATCGCGATGAAGGACGACAAATCAGCCATCATCCAGCTGGAGCGGATCAGGATCTGGGACCGCAACAAGCCCGACGACGATTCCAGCAATGATCTGGTGGCAGGCGCCGACGACAAGATTTTCCGGGTCGACCGCGCCGATTTGCGCGAATGTGCCGAACTCGTGACCGACCGCAAGGAACTCGCGGCGCTCAGGCATAAGTGACAGCTTTTAGGCAATCGAGTTGGAAGACGTCATGCATCGACGCAGCATCTTGTGGGCCACGGCGTCCGCTTTCGGTACCGCCGCCTTTGCTGCCTCGCGCGCCGGCGCGGCGACCGAGGCGCCGCCGACGAAAAAACTGAAAGTGGTCTATCACCTCAACGACCTCGACAAGGTGAGCTTTGTCGTCGGCAACATCCAGAACCATCTCGACGGCGTCGGCGGGCCCGACAACGTCACCATCGCTCTGGTCGTTCACGGCCAGGCGCTACGCGCGTTCCACGCCTCCGCGGCCAACCCCGATCTGGCACGGCATGTCGGCCAGTTCGCCAGGGCCGGAATTGAACTCGCCGTCTGCGGCAACACCATGAAATCCCAGAAAGTCGGCCTCGCCGATCTCTTGCCGGGCTTCATTTCCGCCGATCAGGGCGGCGTGGTGCGCATCGCCGAGTTGCAATCGCAAGGCTATCTCTATCTGCGACCCTGATCGCAATCTGCGATCGTGATCGCGGCGTCCGCTTTCCCGTCACAAAATTGTGCTGGATTTCGGTCACTTCCCGAGCGCTCATCCCGGGGATCGAACGGATGCAGGCGGCGTTATCCCACCGGATACACCCATTCCGACCAGCAGCCATTCCATCGACTTGCCATCCACGTGTTGACATTCCCGCCTCGCACCCGAAAGCTGCCGGGGAACCCGAAAACCGACGACCGGACAGAACAGGCATCATGAATCCCGTCAAAGCACTCGAAAACCATGGTCAGGCCGTCTGGCTGGATTTCCTCGCCCGCGGCTTCGTCGCCAAGGGCGATCTGAAGAATTTGATCGACACCGACGGCGTCAAAGGCGTGACCTCGAACCCCGCGATCTTCGAGAAAGCCATCGGCAGTTCGGACGAATATGACGGCGCGATCGGCCAGGTGCTGAAAAAGGGCGATCGCCCGGTCGCCGATTTGTTCGAACATGTCGCCATTGAAGACATCCAGAACGCCGCTGACGTGTTGCGGCCGGTCTACGACCGGCTGAAGGGCGAGGACGGTTTCGTCAGCCTAGAGGTCTCGCCCTATCTGGCGATGGACACCAAAGGCACCATTGCCGAGGCGGAGCGGCTGTGGAAGGACGTCAACCGCAAGAATTTGATGGTGAAGGTGCCGGCGACGCCGGAAGGCCTGCCTGCGATCGAACATCTGATCGGCGAAGGCATCAGCATCAACATCACCCTGTTGTTCTCGCAAAAGGTCTATCGCCAGGTGGCGGAAGCCTATCTCGACGGGCTGGAGAAACTCGTCGCTGAGGGTGGTGATCCCTCGGGTGTGGCCAGTGTCGCCAGCTTCTTCGTCAGCCGGATCGACAGCGCCGTCGACAAGCAGCTCGACGAGAAGATCGCAAAGGCCAACGACCCCAGCGAAAAGGAACGCCTGAGCGTGCTCAAGGGCAAGGTCGCGATCGCGAACGCCAAGATGGCCTATCAGGACTACAAGGGCCTGTTTTCGGGCGCGCGCTGGGACAAGCTCAAGGCCAAAGGCGCAAAGCCGCAGCGGTTGCTGTGGGCCTCGACCGGCACCAAGAACAAGGACTACAGCGACGTTCTCTATGTCGAGGAACTGATCGGCCCCAACACCGTCAACACCGTGCCGCCGGCGACGCTGGACGCATTCCGCGATCACGGCAAGGTGCGTGACAGCCTTGAAGAAAATGTCGAGGACGCCCGACGGGTACTGGAGGAATTGGAAAAGTCCGGCATCTCGCTCGACGCGATCACGGCCGAATTGGTCACGGACGGTGTCAAGCTGTTCGCCGACGCCGCCGACAAGCTCTACGGCGCGGTCGCCCACAAGCGCGCGGCGTCGCTCGGCGCGGGCATCGACAGGCAGCAATTGGCGCTTGGCGACGGCATCAAGAAAGCCGTCGAGAAGAGCACCGAGGACTGGCGGGCGTCAGCGAGAATCCGCCGGCTCTGGCACAAAGACAAATCGGTCTGGAGCAACGACGACGAAAATAAGTGGCTGGGCTGGTTGAACAGCCCGGCTGCCGCTGATGTCGCCGACTACGAGGATTTTGCCCGGCGCGTGAAGGGACAGAACTTTTCGGACGCCATCGTGCTCGGCATGGGCGGATCGAGCCTCGGTCCGGAAGTGCTGGCGGAAACATTCCCGAAGAAATCCGGCTTCCCGAAACTGCACGTGCTCGACTCCACCGACCCCGCGCAGGTCCGCGCGATGGAGAAGAAGGTCGACCTGGCAAAGACCCTGTTCATCGTTTCCAGCAAATCCGGCGGCACTACCGAGCCGAATGCGATGAAGGATTATTTCTTCGATCGCGTTGCCAAGACCATCGGCGCCGACAAGGCCGGCCATCGCTTCATCGCGGTGACCGACCCCGGCTCATCGCTGGAGAAGGTCGCGACCAAGCAGGGTTTCGCCCGCATCTTCTACGGTGATCCCTCGATCGGCGGACGCTACTCGGTGCTGTCGCCGTTCGGGCTGGTGCCGGCGGCGGTCGCCGGCATCGATGTCAAAAGCCTGATCAAGCACACGCTGGCGATGGTGCGCTCCTGCGGCGCCGACGTGCCGCCGCACGAAAACCCGGGTGTGCAGCTCGGCCTTGCGCTCGGCCTCGCCGGGCTCGAAGGCCGCGACAAGGTGACGATATCCTCGTCGAAGAAGATTGCCGATTTCGGCGCCTGGGCGGAGCAATTGATCGCGGAGTCCACCGGCAAGGACGGCAAGGGCCTGATCCCGATCGACGGCGAGCCGCTCGCCGATCCCGCGATCTACGGCGACGACCGCTTCTTCATCGATATCCGAACCGAAGGTGAAGTCGATGCGGCACACGACGACAAGCTGGCCGCCCTCGAGGCCGCCGGGCATCCGGTGGTCCGCATCGTGATGAAATCGATCGACCATATCGGCCAGGAGTTCTTCCGCTTCGAGATGGCGACCGCCGTCGCCGGCGCCATCCTCGGCATCAATCCGTTCAACCAGCCTGATGTCGAGGCGGCCAAGATCAAGACGCGCGAACTGACTGCGGCGTTCGAGAAGACGGGTTCGCTGCCGGCCGAGCAGCCGGTGGTCGCAACCGCCGAGGCCGACATCTACACCGACGAAGCCAATGCAGCCGCGCTGCGCAAGGCCGGCGCCAATGGCACTCTGGAATCTTGGATCAAGGCGCATCTGACGCGTCCCGGCAGCGGCGACTATTTTGCGCTGCTGGCCTATATCGCGCGCGACGGCGGCTCGATCGACACCCTGCAGAAGATGCGGCTGGCGGTGCGTGACGTCAGGCATGTCGCGACCTGCGCCGAATTCGGACCGCGCTTCCTGCATTCGACCGGCCAGGCCTACAAGGGTGGGCCCGACAGCGGCGTGTTCCTGCAGATCACCGCCGACGATGCCAAGGACCTGGCCGTGCCCGGCCAGAAGGCGAGTTTTGGCGTCGTAAAGGCGGCCCAGGCGCGCGGCGATTTCGACGTGCTGACCGAACGCGGCCGGCGCGCATTGCGGGTTCATCTCAAGGGCGACCTCAAGCCGGCGCTTGCCGCGCTGGATGCCGCGATATCGGAAGCGCTCAACTAGGGAAATATTGGCATGCAGCTTGGCATGATCGGCCTCGGCCGGATGGGCGGCAACATCGTGCGGCGGCTGATGAGGAACGGCCACACGTCGGTGGTCTACGACAAGGACGCCAAGGCCGTTGCCGCGCTGGCCGCCGAGGGCGCTGCCGGCGCCGAGACGCTGGAAGCGTTCGTCGCGAAACTGGAGAAGCCGCGCACCGCCTGGGTGATGCTGCCGGCCGGCAAGATCACCGAGGCCACCATCGAAGCACTCGCCAAACTGATGGAGCCCGGTGACGTCATCATCGACGGTGGCAACACGTTCTGGCAGGACGACGTCCGCCGCGGCAAGGCGCTGAAAGAGCGCGGGCTGCATTATGTCGACGTCGGCACCAGCGGCGGCGTCTGGGGCATCGAGCGCGGCTATTGCATGATGATCGGCGGCGACAAGGCCGTGGTCGACCGGCTCGATCCGATCTTCAAGACGCTGGCGCCGGGCATCGGCGACATTCCGCGCACCGGCGGCCGCGACGGCCGGGATCCCCGCATCGAGCAAGGCTATATCCATGCCGGCCCCAGCGGCGCCGGCCATTTCGTCAAGATGATCCATAACGGCATCGAGTATGGGCTGATGCAGGCCTATGCCGAGGGTTTTGACATTCTCAAGAACGCCAATATCGAGGCGCTGCCCGCCGAGCATCGCTTCGATCTCGACATTGCCGATATCGCCGAGGTGTGGCGGCGCGGCAGCGTGATCCCCTCCTGGCTGCTCGATCTCACTTCGTCGGCGCTCGCCGAGAACCAGACGCTGGATAATTATTCCGGCCATGTCGAGGATTCCGGCGAAGGCCGCTGGACCGTCAATGCCGCGATCGATGAGGCGGTGCCGGCCGAGGTGCTGACGGCGGCGCTCTATGCCCGCTTCCGCTCGCGCAAGGACCACACATTCGCGGAGAAGATCCTTTCCGCGATGCGCGCTGGCTTCGGCGGTCACAAGGAGCCGCCGAAGAAGCCGGACTCGAAGGCTTAACGCCCATGGCGGTCGGCAAACTGGCACAGACGAAACCCGATCCCTGCTCCTTCGTCATCTTTGGCGTCACCGGCGATCTCGCGCATCGGCTGGTGATCCCGGCCCTCTACAATCTGGCGGCAGCCGATCTGCTGCCGGAAAAGTTCTGCGTCGTCGGGATAGCCCGCAAGGGCATGACCAGCGACCAGTTGCGCGACAGCCTGATGAAGGGCCTGCATCAATTCGCCACGCGCCAGGTGGACGAGGAGATCGCGATGCGCCTGCTCGCATGCGTCACCTGCATCGAGGCTGACCCGAGGGATCCCTCCTCGTTCGACGCGATGGGCGAGCAACTCGACAAACTGGAAGCCGCGCGAAACACCCAGGGCAATCGCCTGTTCTACCTCGCGACGCCGCCGAGCGCCTTCCTGCCGATCAGCCGCGAACTCGGCCGCACCGGCATGCTGGTCGAGAACGGCACATGGCGTCGGCTGGTGGTCGAAAAGCCGTTCGGCACCGATCTGGCATCGGCAAGAAAGCTCAACAGCGAGCTCCTGAAGCTGGTCGAAGAGCATCAGATCTACCGGATCGATCATTATCTCGGCAAGGAGACCGTCCAGAACATCCTGGTGCTGCGCTTTGCCAACGGCATGTTCGAGCCGATCTGGAACCGCAACCATATCGACCACATCCAGATCACGGTCGATGAAAAGCTCGGCGTCGGCCATCGCGGCAGCTTTTATGACGCGACCGGCGCGTTACGCGACATGGTGCCTAACCATCTGTTTCAACTGCTGTCGCTGGTCGCGATGGAGCCGCCATCGAAATTCGATGCGCATTCGGTGCGCTCGGAGAAGGCCGACGTGCTGGCCGCGATCCAGACCCAGAGCGAGCAGGAGGCGCTGCACAATTCGGTGCGCGGGCAATATCGCGCCGGCATGGTCGGCGACACCGAAATCGAGGACTATCGCAAGACTGCCGACGTCAAACCCGCCAGCACCACGGAAACCTATGCCGCGCTGAAATTGACCATCGACAATTGGCGCTGGGCCGGCGTTCCCTTTTATCTGCGCACCGGCAAGGCGCTCGGCATCAAGCGCACCGAGATCGCCATCAAGTTCAAGCAGGCGCCGTTCGCGATGTTCCGCGACACGCCGGTGGACCGGCTCTCGCAGAATTACCTGATCATCTCGACCGAACCGACCGAAGGCATCGCGCTGCAGTTCAACACCAAGGTGCCGGGCCCGACCATCAATATCGACGGCGTCGAGATGAAGTTTCGCTACAAGGATTATTTCCAGGCCGAGCCATCGACCGGCTATGAGACCCTGATCTACGACTGTATGATCGGTGACAACATCCTGTTTCAGCGCGCCGACAGCGTCGAGGCCGGCTGGCGGGCCGTGCAGCCATTTTTGGACGCCTGGAAGAATGCCGGCGGCAAAGGGCTCAAGGTCTATGAGCCCGGCAGCGAGGGCCCGGAGGAAGCCAACGACCTCCTGGAGCGCGATGGCCGAAGCTGGCGGAAGCTCAGTTAGAGATATGTCGAACGACAATCGCCATGTGATGACAGTTGCCGATCCGGCCGGGATGGCCGAGGCCGCCGCGGAGCGGGTCATCGCGCGGATATCGGAAAACGCCGGCCGCGTCGCGATCTGCCTGACCGGCGGATCGAGCCCGAAACAGCTCTATCAATTGCTCGGCACTGACCCCTGGCGAAGCCGGATTCCGTGGCAGCGCGTGCACTGGTTCATCGGCGACGAACGCTTCGTTCCGGCAGATGATCCTCTCAACAACATGGGCGTGGCACGGAAAACCTTTCTGAACCAATGTGCGCCGGCCGCCAACGTCCATCCAATCCCGACGAGTACAGCCGACCCCACCGATCCCGGTCGCGGTGCTGCGCTCTATGAGGGCGAACTGAAAGCGTTCTATGGCGCCGATGCCCTCGACCCGGCCCGGCCGCTATTCGATCTCGTACTGATGGGCGTCGGGCCCGACGGCCATACCGCATCGCTGTTTCCCGGCGATCCCTTGCTCGACGAGGTCAGGCGTTGGGTGGTCGGCGTACACAAAGCGAACGTCGAACCGTTCGTCCCGCGCATCACGCTCACGCTTCCGACACTCGCTTGCTGCCGCGAAATGCTGTTCGAGATCGCAGGAGCCGACAAACGCGCGATCTTGACGCGCGTTTTCGCAGGCGAGAACCTGCCGGCGAACCGCGCGCGATCCGACGGCGAGACGATCTGGCTGGTGGATCAGGCGGCATTGCCGGAGAATTTTCGTGCGTGATGCGGCAAGCCCCTGCGCGCTGGTGGTGATGGGCGTCTCCGGCTCGGGCAAGAGCACCATCGCTGAAAGCCTGGCCGCGCGGCTGGGCTGGCGCTACGAGGATGCGGACAAATTTCACCCGCCCGCCAATGTCGCGAAGATGAGCGCGGGCCAGCCGCTGACGGATGAAGACCGCTGGCCCTGGCTGCGGGCGATTGCCGACGAGATCGATCGCCTCTCGGCGGCCGGACAACGCGCTGTTGTCGCCTGTTCGGCGCTCAAGCGCAGCTATCGCGACATTCTCGTGCATGGACGCGGTGATATCCGCATCGTCTTCCTGAACGGGACGCAGGACCTGATCGCGGACCGGTTAGTTGCCCGCAAGGGCCATTTCATGCCGCCGGGGCTGCTCGCCAGCCAGTTCAGGACACTGGAGCCGCCGCAGCCAGGCGAACGTCCCATTACGGTGTCGATTGCCGCGCCGATCGAGACCATCGTGGACGACATTGTCCATCAATTGAAAGTGTCCTCATGAGCCGCATTGCACTTGTCGTTTCCGATGTCGATGGCACTCTGTTGACCAAGGACAAGATCCTCACCGACGACGCAAGGAACGCCGTGCGCGCGCTGCACGCCGCCGGGATCGGCTTCACCATCGTCTCAAGCCGCCCGACCATCGGCATGGGCTTTCTGATCGAACCCCTTGCGATCACACTGCCGGTCGGCACCTTCAACGGCAGTTCGATCGTCAATGCGAAGCTGCAGCCGATTGAACAGCACCTGATCGCACCAGCGATAGCGCAACGCAGCCTCGATGTGCTCAAAGAATTCGGCGTCGATATCTGGCTGTTCAGCAACGAGCGCTGGTACACGCGCAATCCGGACGGCGAATACGTTCCGCACGAGATACGGGCGATCAAGGCCGATCCGACCATCATCGCGGATTTCACGCCGCATCTGCTAGAGGCCTGCAAGATCGTCGGCGCCAGCTCCGACGCGGCGCTGCTGGCGCGCTGCGAAGCCGCAATGCAGCAGGCGCTGGGCACGGAGGCCACCGCGGTTCGCTCGCAAACTTATTACCTCGACGTCACCCCCGCGGGCCACGACAAGGGCACCTTCGTCGAGAACGTCGCCAAACGGCTCGGCATTTCCTTCGACGCCGTCGCCACCATCGGCGACATGCAGAACGACCTGCCGATGTTTGCCCGAAGCGGCATGTCGTTCGCGATGGGAAACGCGGCCGATGACATCAAGCAGCGCGCCACGCATGTCACCGATACGAACGAACGGGACGGTTTTGCCCGCGCGATGGAGACGGTTCTGAAGTTCGGCTAGATCGAACCGAAGCTACTTCGACCGCTGCATCGCCGGCTTCTCGGTGGTTTGCTTCGCCGCGCTGAGGTTATGGGCGGTATTGATCAGCGCGATATGCGTCAACGCTTGCGGGAAATTACCGGTCTGGCGGCCAGCGCCGGTGTCGAACTCCTCGGCCAACAGGCCGACATCATTGGCAATCGCGACCACGCGCTCGAACAACACCCGCGCCTTGTCGAGTTCTCCCGTCAGCACATAGGCATCGGCGAGCCAGAGGCTGCAGGCCAGGAATGCGCCTTCCGCCGGCTGCTGCTCGACTTCGCGGGGGTCATGCCGCAACACGAAGCCGTCCCGCATCAGGTGTTTCTCGATTGCGACCAGTGTGCCGCGCACGCGAGGATCCGTTGGTTCAAGGAACCCGACCGATGGCAGCAACAGGATGCTGGCATCCAGCATTTTCGAACCGTAGGATTCGACGAACGCGTTCAGCTCGCGATCAAAACCCTTTTCGCAGACGTCGCGATGAATGATGTCGCGCAGCCTCCGCCACTTTTCCAGTGGCGCCTTGAAGCCGAATTTTTCGACGCTCTTGATGCCACGGTCGAATGCGACCCAGGTCATCACCTTGGACGAGACATAGTGCTTGCCGTCGCCGCGGCGCTCCCAGATGCCGTGATCCGGCTGATCCCATTGTGTGGCCAGATGCTCCAGCACCGTGCATTCCAGCGCCCAGCTTCCTTCATAGAGGTCGAGCTTGGCTATTCGCCACTGATGGAAGGCGTCGATCAACTCGCCATAGACGTCGAGTTGCAGCTGCGCGTACGCGGCGTTGCCGACCCGGACCGGCTGTGCGCCCTCATAGCCCGGAAGCCAGCCGGCTTCCCATTCCAGCAGCCGCCGCTCTCCCATGATGCCGTACATGATCTGCATGTTGGCCGGCGATCCCGCCACCGCGCGCAACAGCCAATTGTGCCAGGCGAGGGCTTCCTCGGTATAGCCCGAGTTCATCAGCGCCAGCAGCGTAAAGGTGGCATCGCGCAGCCAGCAGAAGCGATAGTCCCAGTTGCGCAGCCCCCCGAGTTTTTCCGGCAGCGAGGTAGTGGGCGCCGCGACGATGCCGCCGGTCGGCGCATAGGTCAGCGCTTTGAGCGTGATCAGCGAGCGCATCACGAGATCGCGATGTTCGCCTTCGTAGCTGCAGCGGGCGCTCCATTCGCTCCAGAACGCCTCGGTTTCCTGCAAAGCGACCGCGGCATCGATCGGCCCGGGCACCGCCAGATGCGAGGGCCCGTAGGTAAGGACAAAGGGCACGGTATCGCCCTCGCCTACCTCAAACTCCGCCACCGTGGTCAGGTCCTCGCCGCGGGTCGCGACCGGCGTTCGCAGCACGGTCATGTCAGGCCCGCAAATCGCGAGCAGCCCCGAGCCGTCCTCGCTTTTCCTGACCCAGGGAATGTCGGCGCCAAAACCAAAGCGGATCACCAATTGCATCCGCAGCTTGACCCGGCCGCTGACACCGCGCACCAGCCGCACCACGTCGGACGCATTGCCGCGCGGCGGCATGAAATCGATCAGCTCGACCACGCCATTGGCGGTGTCAAACCGCGTCTCCAGGATCAGCGTGTTGCCCCGGTAGCGGCGTGAGGTCCTGGTGATCTCTTCTGCGGGCGCGATCAGCCAGCGGCCATGCTTATGGGTGCCGAGCAGCGCGGCAAAGCAGGCGTCGGAATCGAACGCCGGCCAGCACAGCCAGTCGATCGAGCCGTCACGACCGACCAGCGCCGCGGTCTCGCAATCGCCGATCAATCCGTAATCTTCTATCCTGCACGACAAGGCTTGCTACCACCTGGATCGGACCTATCCGCGCGACCGCTCGCGTGTCGCCGCCTTCAGCGCGGCAACGTCGATCGTGGACGCGATCTGCTCGAGCGGCACCGGCAGCCGGCGACGCCAGTTCGGGTGTTCGTTGACCGTGCCGGGAATATTGGGCTGGTCCACCAGACCCAAAAAGTCCTCCAGCGCGATCGCGAGCAGCCGTGATGGCGTCCGCGCGAGGAAATTCGTCACGGAATAGAGATCGTTTTTGTCGATGCCGTTACCGCGCAGCAAATCGTCCAGCATCGCCAGCGCATGCCAGCGCGCATCGTCGCTTTCGCCGGGGTCGATGCCGAGCGCGCGCTTGGTCTTGAGGTCGCCAAAAGAGCGCCAGCCGGCATAGGTCGAGAGATCGTGGGTGTTGAAGGTGACCAGTGCGTTGGCGAGGTAGTGATCGAGGCTCTTGAACGGACCGTGGTCCTCGCGCTCGAACATCATCACCAGATAGGACCAGATGCCCCAGCTGGCGATCTGGTCGCGGAATCCCTCCGGCACCGTGCCGAGGTCCTCGCCGATCACGACGCAGCGGCTGGCGACACTCTCCTGCGCAGTTGCGGCCAATAACGCCTCGAACGGCATCGGCACATAGACGCCGTCGGCGGCGCTGAAGCCTTGCGGCACCAGGTAGAGCCGTTTCAGGCCGAGCACGTGGTCGAGCCGGATCGCCCCGGCGTGCCGCATCGAGGCGCGCAGCATTTCGCGATAGGGCTCGAAGGATTTTTGCTCCAGCCCGGTCGCGTTGAACCCGGCGAGACCCCAGCTTTGGCCCGCGGTGTTGAGCGGATCGGGCGGCGCGCCGACGCCGAGGTGCCTGGAGATCGCCACCTGCTCGTTCCAGGCGTCGAAACCATCGGACTGAACGCCGACGGCAACGTCGAGATAGAGCCCGACCTTCATGCCGAGCTGGTGAGCACGATCCTTCGCGGCAGCCAATTGCCGGTCAGCGGTCCATTGCACGAATTCGACGAAGCCGATCTCGGCCGCGTCGGCGCCATGGTGCAATTCGGCGCACATCGCATCGTCCGGCTGCCGCCACGGCTCCGGCCATTCCCACCAAGGCTTGTTGAATCTGTGCCGGAGGACTTCGAAGCAGGCGAACCGCGACAGCAGGGCGGCGCGCTCGGCCCGGAATATTTCCAGGTCCTGTCGGCGACTTTCTGTCGCACCGGCCGTAAACTGGTCAAACGCCACCCGTAGCGCCCGCCACTTTAGACTGGCAATGCCGACATAATCGATGATTTCGCCGGTCTTGACGCCCGCCAGCGCGCCTCTCGTCTCGTCGTCGATGCGGAATTCAGGGATCTTCTCGACGTCAATATAGAGCGCGTTGAGAAACAGCCGGCTGTTCGGCGAATAGGGGCTGCAATCGCCGGGCCGGTCGTCGAACAGGGCATGCAGCGGATTGAGGCCGACGCCATCGGCGCCGAGATGATGTGCGAGCTCAATCAGGCCTTGGAGGTCCGTAAAATCGCCCATCCCCCAGTTGCGCTCGGACCTGACGCTGTAGAGCTGAACCGCCAGCAGCCAGACGCGATCGAAATCCCCGCCAAAAGCCCTTGGCGGCGCCGATATCAGCGGTACGTCCTCTGTGACCACCCCCGCATCGGTCAATTGCAGCCGATGGATGCCCAACGGCAGCCGTTCGGGCCATGCAATAGCCCGTTCGTTTGCTTCGCCCTCCGCGACAACCTCCGCCCCCGCAACGATTTTCCATCGGACCGGAAGTTTTGTAGTCGCCGCGAGTTCGGTGTGGGCCACCTGCCCTGACCGGACCACGACCGGGGCGCCAATCAGCGGGCCCGGGGCCTGCGGCGGCAAGGCATCGAGGATGATTTTGAGGGCGGCCGCGTCCGTCACACGGCGATGACCCTGACCGTCCACGAATTCGGTCTGGATTCCCTGGCTGGCAGCTTGAGCGAAAAGGTCCATTCGGCACGCGGTTTGCACGCAAACGTCTCAGAGGCGTCGCGAAATTGTCCAAATACAGGAAGGGGATAGACGGTGTCTAACGCTCAGCCCCTCAATCGGTTCCAGGGGAACCAAAGTCGGCCGAGCGGCTTTTTACATATCTCCGGAACGTCTCCTTTCTCGCAAGTGAAATGGGGCGTCGTTTCCATGGCTATGGCATCACCGTGAACAAAAAAGTCCAAACCGGCGAAAGCTCCAAGGCCGGCGTCTCCTTCCGATTCGATACTGCCGATCCGCTGAATGACGGCGGCAGCTTTGCGATCGATGCAAGCGAGGTGCCAGCCGTCGAGTCCAGCGACGACGAGCTTTGGTACAAGGATGCCATCATCTATCAGCTCCACGTCAAGGCTTTTGCCGACAGCAACAATGACGGCATCGGCGATTTCGCAGGCCTGACGGAGAAGCTGGGTTACCTGCAGGATCTCGGCGTCACCACGCTGTGGCTGTTGCCGTTCTACCCCTCACCCGGGCGTGATGACGGCTACGACATCGCCGACTATGGCGACATCAATCCCGATTTCGGGACGATGAAGGATTTCCGGCGCTTCATCCAGGAAGCCAAGCGGCGCGGCCTGCGCGTCATCACCGAGCTCGTCGTCAATCACACCTCCGACCAGCACGACTGGTTCAAGCGCGCCCGGCGCAGCGGCCCGGATTCGAGCGCGCGCAACTGGTACGTCTGGAGCGATACCGACCAGAAATACCAGGGCACGCGGATCATCTTCACCGATACCGAGAAGTCGAACTGGACCTGGGACCCGGAAGCCGGCCAGTTCTACTGGCATCGCTTCTTCGCGCACCAGCCGGATCTCAATTTCGACAATCCGCGCGTGGTCAGCGCGCTGGTGAAGGTGATGAAGCGCTGGCTCGATACCGGCGTCGACGGTTTCCGTCTCGATGCCATTCCCTATCTGTGCGAGCGCGACGGCACCAACAACGAGAACCTGCCCGAGACCCACGCCATCATCAAGCGGCTGCGCATCGAGCTCGACGCCTATGCCAAAGGCAAGGTGTTGCTGGCGGAGGCCAACCAATGGCCCGAGGACGTGCAGGAATATTTCGGCCGCAGCGACGAATGTCACATGGCCTATCATTTCCCGCTGATGCCGCGCATCTACATGGCGATCGCGCAGGAAGACCGCTTTCCGATCACCGACATCCTGCGGCAGACGCCTGACATTCCGAGCAATTGCCAATGGGCGCTGTTCCTGCGCAACCATGACGAGCTCACGCTGGAAATGGTCACCGACGTCGAGCGCGATTATTTGTGGTCGACCTACGCCAACGACCCCCGCGCCCGCATCAATGTCGGTATCCGCCGGCGCCTGGCGCCGCTGATGGACAATGACCGGCGCAAGATCGAGTTGATGAACTCGCTGCTGCTGTCGTTCCCGGGCACGCCGATCATCTATTACGGCGACGAAATTGGCATGGGGGACAACATCTATCTCGGCGATCGCAACGGCGTGCGCACGCCAATGCAGTGGACGCCGGACCGCAATGGCGGGTTCTCGCGCGCCGATCCGGCGCGGCTTTATGCGCCCACCATCATGGATCCCGTCTACGGCTATGAATCCGTCAACGTCGAGGCGCAGTCGCGCAGCCTGTCGTCGCTGCTGTCAGCCACCAAACGGCTGATCGCGGTCCGCAAATCGACGCTGGCTTTCGGCCGCGGCACCATGACGTTCATCCGCCCGGAAAACCGCTCGGTGCTGTGCTATGTGCGCCAATACGAGGACGAGGCCATTCTCTGCGTCGCCAATTTGTCGCGCTCCGCACAGGCCACCGAACTCGATCTCTCGGCGTGGAAGGACCGGATTCCCCTGGAGATGCTCGGCCGCACGCGCTTCCCCGCGATCGGCGAACTGCCCTACATGATCACGCTGGCGCCGTACGGTTTCTACTGGTTCGAGCTGCAGGAGCGCGACAAGTCCGAGCCGGTGGCGCAGCGGGCGGTGCCCGAATTCGAAACGCTGGTGGTGCCGCTGGGCGCGACCTGGGTGTCGCTGGCGCGCACCCGCGGCGTGTTCGAACGCGACGTGCTGCCCGGGCATCTGGCGCGGACGCGCTGGTACCCGGAGCGATCGGCCAAGGCCATCCAGCCGACGCTGATTTCGGCGATCCCGTTCTGCGATATCGGTGACAACCGGCCGTGGCTCGCCTTCTTCAAGTCGACGCAGCGTGGCGTCACCACGCGTTATGTGCTGCCGATGCAGATCGAATGGGTGCGGTTCGACCGCGAGCGCTACAACCCACGCGCCCTGGCGGCCGTGCGTCAGGGCGCCCGCGAAGGAACGCTGCTCGACGTCGCCAACGACCAGATTTTCATCGCGATCCTGCTGCGAAACCTCAAGGAGTCGCTGATCGTCGACGAAAGCGAGCAGGGTTTGAAGCTGGAATTCCGGCCGACCAGCCGTTTCTCCGACAAGGCAATCAAGCAGCCCGAGCACATCCGCACGATCGAGACCGAGCGGGCCGACAGTACTGCGCAGGTGGACGACGATTATGTCGTCAAGATCTACCGCACGCTGCAGGCCGGCATCAGTCCCGAGATCGAGATGGGCCGCTTCCTGACCGAGATCGCCGGCTTTGCCAACACGCCGGCGCTGCTCGGCAGCGTCGAACTGATCGATGGCGACGAACGAAACGCCATCGGCATTCTGCATGCTTTCGTCGCCAATCAGGGCGACGCCTGGGCCGTGACCGCGGCCTATCTCGACCGCTTCGTCGACGAGCAGCGGCTGCTGGCGGCAAGCGAGCGTGTCAGGGAAAGCGAGGATCAGGTCTCGTTTCTGCGCTACATGTCGCAGGCCGGCCGGCGCGTCGCCGAGATGCATGTCGCACTGGCCAGCAACAATGAGCTGCCCGACTTCGTGCCGGAGCCCATCAAGCACGAGGATGTCCAGCGCTGGTTCGGCGACACCCTGGCCCGCGTCGAGCGCGTCTTCGACACGCTGAAGCAGCGACGCGATGCGCTGAAAGAGGCGGATCGTCCGCTGGTCGATCAGCTATTGGCCCAGCAATCCGGCCTGCCCGATCGGCTGAAGGCGCTGTTGCCGCAAGAAAATGCCGGGCTCAATATCCGCCATCACGGCGACTTCCATCTTGGCCGGCTGCTCATCGTCAAGGACGACATCTTCATCGTCGATTTCGACGGCGACCCGCGGCGCACCATCGCCGAGCGCCGGCGCAAGGCGCCCGCGGCGCGCGATGTTGCCAGCATGGTTCGTTCGATCGATTATTCGACGACTGCAGCCCTTGAGCGGGCGCTCAAGGTAGCCCACGATGAAAACGGCAGGCTGGGGGCTGCGCTCGCCGAGTGGCGCAATCGGGCGACCGCCGCGTTCCTGGCCGCCTATCGCGAAGCCCTGGTTAACAAGCGCCTTTGGCCGGCCGACCCCGAAGCCGCCGAGTCGATGCTCAACTTCTTCCTGCTGGAGAAGGCATGCTACGAGATCGAATATGAACTATCCTACCGGCCGGATTGGCTACGAACGGCCTTGACCGGAATGCTCCGTATTTTGCCGCAACAGTCGCTTGAGGCCTTATGACCAAGCTACCCGCCGAGGCCTATGCAATCATCCAGGGCAATCACAGCGACCCCTTCCATTATCTCGGCCTCCATACCGAGGGCGACCGCAAGATCGTGCGTGCGTTCCTGCCGGAAGCCTCCAATGTCGAGGCAATCGGTGAACATGGTGAACGGGCGCCGCTGGCGCGGATCCATGACGCCGGGCTGTTTGCCGGTGCGCTGCCGAACGGCTCTACGCGCTATCAATTGCGCGCCCGGTTCGGCGACAAACTGGTCGAACTCGACGACCCCTACCGCTTTCCGCCCGTCCTGAGCGACTTCGACCTTTATCTGCTCGGCGAAGGCACCCATCAGCGCATCTACGACAAGCTCGGCGCCCATCCGATGACGCTGGAAGGCGTCGCGGGGGTGGCCTTCGTCGTGCTGGCGCCGAACGCCCGCGGCGTCCACGTGGTCGGCGATTTCAATTACTGGAATCCGCGCCGGCACCCGATGCGGGTGCGCGGCGTCGGCTATTGGGAGCTGTTCATCCCCCACGCCAGCGTCGGCGACCACTACAAGTTCGACATCATCGAACCCAACGGACAACATTTGCCACTGAAGTCCGATCCGGTCGCCTTTGCCGCCGAAGTGCGTCCCAAGACCGCCTCGATCGTTTTCGACCAGGCCAATCTGCCGCGTCCGCGCCCGGCTCCGACGGGAATGAACGCGTTGAACGCGCCGATGTCGATTTACGAGGTTCATCTCGGCTCATGGCGACGCAAGGGCAGCAACGAATGGCTGACCTACCGCGAGCTCGCCGAGCAGCTTCCGGCCTATGTCAGGGATCTCGGATTTACCCATGTCGAACTTCTTCCCATCAGCGAACATCCGTTCGACGGCTCATGGGGCTATCAGCCGACCGGCCTGTTCGCACCGACCAGCCGGTTCGGCACGCCCGAGGATTTTGCCGCGCTGGTCGATGCCTTCCATCGCGAGGGCATTGCCGTGCTGCTCGACTGGGTGCCCGGACACTTCCCCGACGATCCCCACGGCCTCGGCCATTTCGACGGCACCGCATTGTACGAACACGCCAACCCCTTGCAGGGCCGCCATCTCGACTGGGGCACGCTGATCTACAATTACGGCCGCACCGAAGTGGTGAACTTCCTGGTGTCGAACGCGCTGTTCTGGCTGGAAAGATACGCCATCGACGGGCTGCGCGTCGATGCGGTCGCCTCGATGCTCTATCTCGACTACTCGAGGCCCGCCGGCGAATGGATTCCAAACCAGCATGGCGGGCGGGAAAATCTCGAAGCCATCGGCTTCCTGCGCCGCTTCAACACCGAGGTGTTCGGACGCTTCCCGGACGCCACCACCGCGGCGGAAGAATCCACCGCATGGCCGCAAGTCTCCCGCCCGGTCGAATATGGCGGGCTCGGCTTCGGCTACAAGTGGAACATGGGCTGGATGCACGACACGCTGAAATACATCGGCAAGGATCCGATCCACCGCAAATTCCATCACGGCGACATCCTGTTCGGCCTGCAATATGCGTTCTCGGAAAACTTCATCCTGCCGCTGTCGCATGACGAAGTCGTGCACGGCAAACGCTCGATCCTGGGACGGATGCCCGGCGACGACTGGCAGCGTTTTGCGAATTTGCGCGCCTATTACGGCTTCATGTTCGGCCATCCCGGCAAGAAGCTGATGTTCATGGGCTGCGAATTCGGCCAGGAGCGCGAGTGGAATCACGATCACTCGCTGGATTGGCACCTGCTGCAGCAACCAAGGCACGCCGGAATCCACAGCCTGGTCCGCGACCTCAACCACCTCTATCGCACGGTGCCGGCGCTGCACGAGCTGGATTGCAGCCAGCCGGGCTTCGAATGGGTCATCACCCATGATTCCGGCGGCAACGTCTTTGCCTGGGTCCGCAAGGGCCTTGATGCGCGAGCGCGCTGCCTCGTGGTCGTGAACTTCTCGCCCAACGTCTACTATGATTACCGGGTACGTGTGCCGTTTGCCGGTAAATGGAAAGAAGTGTTCAATTCGGACTCCGCGCATTATGGCGGCAGCAATGTCGGCAATATCGGCGAGGTCCGGACGCTGGAGGGCAACATCCCCGAACTCAACCTGACCATTCCGCCGCTGGCCGCGATCTTTCTCATACCGGATAGCTGACGCATGCGCCTGACCGCGGGAACGCCCTCACGTCTTGGCGCAAGCTGGGACGGCAGGGGCACCAATTTTGCGCTGTTCTCGGCCAACGCAGAGAAGGTCGAACTCTGCCTGTTCGACGGCCAGGGCCGCCGCGAACTCGAGCGCATCGAATTGCCCGAGCGAACCGAGGATGTCTGGCACGGCTATCTCAACGACGTCTCGCCCGGGCAGCTCTACGGCTATCGGGTCCACGGGCCCTACCATCCCGAGCACGGGCACCGCTTCAACGCCAACAAGCTGCTGCTCGATCCCTATGCAAGGCGGCTGGCCGGCCGGCTGGTCTGGAGCGACGCGCATTTCGGCTACCGGGCCGGCAGCTCGCGCGAGGATCTCTCCTTTGACCGGCGCGACAACGCCCGCGGCATGCCCAAGGCGGTCGTCGTCGACGAGACCTTCAATTGGGGCCGCCGCGAGATGCGCCCCAACATTTCCTGGGAAGACACCATCATCTACGAGGCCCACGTCAAGGGCCTGACGCAGAAGCGCGACGACGTGCCGCCGGGCCTGCGCGGCACCTATAGCGGTCTCGCCTCGCCTGCGATGATCGATCATCTCAAGCGCCTTGGCGTCACCACCATCGAATTGCTGCCGGTCCACGGGCTGATCGACGACCGCGTGCTGGTCGAAAAGAAGCTGGTGAACTACTGGGGCTACAACACACTGGCGTTCTTCGCGCCCGAAGGGCGCTACGCGCAGGACAATCCGCTCGATGCGTTCCGCACCACGGTGGCGCGGCTGCACGATGCCGGCATCGAGGTGATGCTCGACGTCGTCTACAATCACACCGCCGAAGGCAATCATCTCGGTCCGACGCTGTCGTTTCGCGGCATCGACAATGCGTCCTACTACTGGCTTAAGCCGGACAATCGGCGCTTTTATGACGACTTCACCGGCTGCGGCAGTTCGGTCAACCTGACCCATCCGCGCGTGCTACAAATGGTGATGGATTCACTGCGCTATTGGGTCGAGGTCTGCCACGTCGACGGCTTCCGCTTCGATCTCGCCACCACGCTGGCGCGCGGGCCGAACGGTTACAACCGCAACGCCGCCTTCCTCACCGCCGTGCGGCAGGATCCGGTGCTGGCAACCGTGAAACTGGTCGCCGAACCCTGGGATCTCGGTCTGGGCGGCTACCAGGTCGGCGCGTTCCCGTCGCAATGGTCGGAATGGAACGACCGATACCGCAGCGCGATGCGGCGCTACTGGAGCGGCGCAGGCAGCCTGATCGGCGAAATATCCGGTCGTATGACCGCCTCCTCCGACCTGTTTCACCATGACAATCGCGCGACGCGCGCCGGCATCAACCACATCACCGTTCATGACGGCTTCACGCTGGCGGATTTGTTCAGCTACAACGAGAAGCACAACGAGGCCAACGGCGAAGACAATCGCGACGGCTCCAGCCACAACGACAGCAACAATTGCGGGCATGAAGGCCCGACCGATGACGTTGCGATCATTGCGTTGCGCCGCCAGCTCCGCAAGAATCAGCTGGCATGCCTGATGCTCGCGCAGGGCACGCCGCTGATGCTGGCCGGCGATGAAGTCGGCAACTCGCAAGGCGGCAACAACAACGCCTATTGCCAGGACAACGAGATCGGCTGGGTTGGTTGGGAAAACCTCGGCAAGGAAGGCGAAGACCTCACCGATTTCATCGGCCATTTGACCGGCCTGCGCCGGCGGTTCGGCCAGATCCGCTGCCAGCGCTGGCTCGATGGCCGTCGCGCCGACGGCTCCTACGGCGTGCTGTGGCTGACGCCGGCCGCCGAGGAAATGAAGGAATCCGACTGGAAGTTTCCGGAAGGACGATTCCTCGCCTATGTGCTCGGACCGATGGAACAAGGACAAGCGCCGATCTTTATCGTTCTGAACGCCGCCCCCGAAGAGATCGCATTCAAATTGCCCAAGATGAGTAAATACAAGAGCTGGCAGCGGGTGTTGAATACCACCGAAATCGCACAAGCGACGGCCGACTTCGCTGCGGGCGCCGACCTGAAAGCACCGCCGCGCTCGGTGCTCGCCTTTGCGGGCTCAGCATGAATGACCGACAATTTGGCCCCAAGCTGACGAAAGACGGCACGCGCTTTCGCCTGTGGGCACCGGCGGCCAAGCGCGTCGATCTGCTGCTGCAGCAACCCCATGCGATGCAGCGCGGCGACGATGGATGGTTTTCCGCCGAGATCCCCGGCGCGAAATCAGGCGCCCACTATAAATTCCGCATCGATGACGAGATCGATATCCCCGACCCCGCCGCCGATTTCCAGCCCGAAGACGTCTTCGGTCCGAGCGAGGTGATCGACCACGCCGCCTTTCCGTGGCGCGCGACGGAGTGGCGCGGGCGGCCCTGGCAGGAAGCCGTCATCATCGAGGCTCATGTCGGAACCTTCACGCCGGACGGCAGCTACCGCGCCATGATCGGGCGGCTCGATCATCTCGTGCAGACCGGCATCACCGCGATGGAATTGCTGCCGCTGGCGGACTTCGCCGGCAGCCGCAACTGGGGGTATGACGGCGTGCTGTGGTATGCGCCCGACAGCGCCTATGGCCGGCCTGAGGATCTCAAGGCGCTGATCGACGAGGCGCATCTGCGCGGCCTTATGGTGTTTCTCGACGTGGTCTATAACCATTTCGGCCCCGAAGGAAATTATCTCGGCCGTTACGCGCCGGGGTTCTTTACGGAAGCCCACACGCCGTGGGGCAGCGCGATCGATTACCGCGTGCCGCAGGTACGCGCCTTCGCGATCGAGAATGCGCTGCATTGGCTGCGCGATTATCGCTTCGACGGATTACGGCTGGATGCGGTGAACAGCATCGTCGAGCCCGGTGGTCTCTCGCTGCTGCACGATCTCAGCATGGCTGTAGGTCAGCTCGCCGCGGCTACCGGGCGGCACATTCATCTGGTGCTGGAAAACGGCGACAACCGCGCCAGCATCCTGGACGCTGCGCAGGACCCGCCGCGCGGCAAATATCGCGCGCAGTGGAACGATGATTATCATCACGCCTGGCGCGTGCTGATGACCCGCGAGAAGCAGGGATATTATTGCGACTATCAGCGTTCGCCGCTGGACGATATCGCCAGATCGCTATCCTCAGGGTTTGTCTACCAGGGCGAAATGTCGGAGTTTCGCCGCGGCAGGCGCGGCGAACCCAGCGGCAAACTCGCACCGACGGCTTTCATCAATTTCCTGCAGAACCACGACCAAGTCGGCAACCGCGCCTTTGGCGACCGGCTCGAAGCAGTGGCGGATCCCAATGCGATCGAAGCGGCGCTCGCCGTCATGCTGTTGGCCCCTGCGATCCCGATGCTGTTCATGGGGGAGGAATGGGGCTCGAAAACACCCTTCCCATTCTTCTGTGATTTCAAGGGCGATCTTGCCGACGCGGTCCGCAAAGGGCGCCGCAGCGAATACGCCTGGGCCTATGCCGAATATGGCGACGAGGTCCCCGACGCGTTGGCGCTATCCACTTTCCAATCGGCTGTCCTCGACTGGAATGAACTTGCCGCGCCGGCGGCACAACGACGGCAGTCAACCGTGCAGCAGATGCTGGCGATCCGCCGGCGGGAGATCGTGCCTCGCCTCGCCAGCGCGGCATTCGGCGAAGCAGAGGCCGCCGGCAATGGCCTGCTGACCGCCAGTTGGCGCATGGGCGATGACGCCACGCTTCGCCTGCTCGCCAACCTGTCGGACCTGGAGATCGCCAATACTTCAGGTGAATTCAAGGGAACCCTGATCTGGGGCAGCGAGTTGGGAGAGCGCGTCCCGCCATGGTCGGTGCACTGGCGCATCGGATAGGAAAATGCCCCCGGCGATCCCGATCGCGACCTACCGCCTGCAGCTCTCGGCGGATTTCGATTTCGATGCGGCCGCTGCCGTCGTCCCGTATCTTGCGGCCCTCGGGATCACGCACCTCTACGCTTCGCCCTTCATGACGGCTCGCAAGGGCAGCACGCATGGTTACGACATCACCGATCACACCCATTTCAATCCCGAGCTCGGCGGCGAAGCCGGCTTCGAGCGGTTGAGCGCGGCGCTGCGGAAATACGATCTCGGACTGATCCTCGACTTCGTCCCCAACCATGTCGGCGTGCATTTCGCCGATAATCCGTGGTGGCTGGACGTGCTGGAATGGGGCCAGACCTCGCCGCACGCGGCATCCTTCGACATCGACTGGGAACTGTTGCCGTATCGCGCGCGTGGCGGCGTGCTGCTGCCGATCATCGGTTCATCCTATGGCCAGGCGCTGGAAAGCGGCGAGATCGAACTGCGCTATGATGCGGGCGAAGGCAGCTTTTCGGCATGGTATTTCGAGCATCGGCTGCCGATCGCACCCGAGCGCTACAGCGAAATCCTGCGAACCGTCGTCAGAGAAGCAGGCGCCGAAGATAGTCCAGCCGGCAAGGATATCCTTGCCCTCGCCGCGCGCTACCACGGGCTGCGCCGCCCGAACCGGAAGGAAGCGCCGGCGTTCAAAGAGGGGCTTCGGGCAATCGCTGGAAGCACTGAGGCCATCGCACACGGGATCGACGCCTATCGCGCCGGACCGGATCGTCCCGCCCAGACGCTGGCGCTGCATCACCTTCTCGAACGCCAGCATTACAAGCTCGGTCACTGGCGGCTTGCCTCCAGCGACATCAACTACCGCCGCTTCTTCGACGTCAATTCGCTCGCGGGATTGCGCGTCGAGGACGCCGGTACCTTCGAGGCCATCCATCAACTCGTCAGACGTCTGATCGCGGAAGGAAAGCTGCAGGGCTTGCGGCTCGACCATATCGACGGCCTGCGCGATCCGGTCCAGTACTTTCAGCGCCTGCGCCGCCTGATCCGCGGCGCGCAGGGCGCCAAACCATTTTACATGGTGATCGAGAAGATTCTCGGCGAAGACGAGAAGCTGCCTTCCTTCACCGGGGTTCACGGCACCACCGGCTACGAGTGGATGAACACGATCACGCAGGCGCTGGTCGACGGCGATGGCCTCGAGCCGCTCGGTGAAATCTTCCGCCAGATCAGCAGCCAGTCGCCTAAACTCGAACCGATCCTGAAGGAGGCCAAGCGCCGGGTGCTCGAAACCCTGCTCACCAGCGAATTCACGGTGCTGACGCGCCTCCTGGCGCGCATCGCCAGCGGACACTATTCGACACGGGACTATGCCGCCGACAGCCTGCGGCAAGCGCTGGAACTCTATGTGCTGCACTTCCCGGTCTACCGGACCTATTTGACGTCGTCGGGGCCGAACGCCCATGACCGGGCGCTGATCTCGCAAACGATCGCGAAGGCGCGCGCGGACTGGTTTGCCGCCGATGACGGCATTTTCGATTTCCTGCGCGATACCCTGACCATGGACCTGCTCAAGCCCGGCCGGCCGCCGCACAGCGCGCCGCGCGTGCGGCGATTTGCGCTGAAGGTGCAGCAATTCACCGGGCCGATGATGGCGAAATCGCTCGAGGACACCACGTTCTATCGCTACCACCGCCTGCTCGCGCTCAACGAGGTCGGCGGTGACCCATCTGCCAGGGCGCTCTCGGTCGAAGATTTTCATCAGGCCATGCAGACGCGGGCCCGGGAATGGCCGCATGGCATGACCGCGACCGCGACGCATGACACCAAGCGGGGCGAGGACGCCCGCGCCCGGATCATGGCGTTGTCCGAAATTCATGGCGAGTGGACCAGCGCCGTGGCGCGATGGAAGGTTCTCAACGCGCCTCATCTGGTCATCGACGGCGAGATGCGGGCGCCGTCGGCGACATTCGAATACATGCTCTATCAGACCCTGCTGGGAGCCTGGCAGCCGGACGACGAGGCGTTCCTGGAACGGATGCAGGCCTATGCCCTGAAGGCGGCGCGCGAGGGCAAGGAGGAGACCAGCTGGCTCAATCCGCACGAGGCCTATGAAGCAGGACTGAACACCTTCATCGCGCGCATTCTGGACCGCTCGATTTCCGCCGAGTTTCTCGACGCGCTCGATGCACTGGCGCGGCGCGTATCGCTATTAGGCGCCTTGAACTCGCTGAGCCAGATCACGCTCAAGGCAACGATGCCGGGCGTACCCGATTTCTATCAGGGTACCGAGCTGTGGGATTTCTCGCTGGTCGATCCCGACAACCGGCGGCCGGTCGACTTTGCCAAACGTGCCCACCTGCTCGCTTCACTGCAGACACCGGACTGGGACCAGCTGGTGCAGGATTGGCCGAGCGGCAAGTTGAAACTGGCCTGGACGCGGCATCTCCTCAAGTTGCGCACTGAGCTCGCCGATGTCTTCACGAACGGCGATTATCAGCCACTGGATATCAGCGGACCTCATCGCGACCACTTCATCGCCTTTGCCCGCCGCCGTGGCCGCGAAGCCGCGATCGTCGTCGTCACGAAATTGTCCGCGGCGTTCTCCGAAAGTGGCCGGGCGTGGCCCCGTGCGGAGAGCCATGATGCCACCCTCGACATCAGCGGCTATTCGGCGGAGGGATTTGCCGACGCCGATGCCTCGCAATTGCGGTTGTCCGACCTGTTGGCGCACCTCCCCGTGGCCGTGCTGAAGGCGAGATATCACGGCGCGGCGATGCCTGCGCCGAAGCGCAGGCGCCTGATGCCAACGCCCTAGTTCTTCTTGGTCAGCAACAGGTTGCCGCGGCTCCGGATCGCGGCCTGGGCCACTTCGGCGAAGCGCTGCAGCAGCCATGGCAACACGACCTCCACCTTCACATGATCGTCGGCGACATCGACATGCCCGGCAGCCGCCTGCCCGAGCGCGCGGACGCGAAAGACCATGCGGTTGTCTTCCCATCGCTCCTCATCGACGCTCAGCACCGGCACGCTCGACGCAGCGCGCGATAGGCCGGACTTAAGGCGTCGCATGGCTTCTTCGCGGCCGAGGCTGTGCGGAATCGAAACGACGAGCGGTGCGGACATCGGAAAATCCTCAGGTCTGGTCTTGCTGATGTAATTCCGTTCCGTTCGAAAGGAAGAGGTGAGCTCGATATATGCACTGCAATAGACGGAACTTTCACAGGTGCCGTTTGTTTTTCCGGTTGAGGGCAAGGCAAACAGGCGCCCAATGCCGGGCTGAGGAGAACTACATGTCACTCGGAACAATCATCCTGATCATTCTTATCATCGCCCTGCTCGGCGGCTTTTCCGGCATCGGCGGCGGACCGTTCTACGGCACCGGCTATTACGGCGGCGGCGGCCTTGGGTTGGTGATCGTGATCCTGCTGATATTGTTGTTGCTCGGGAAGATTTAGACTCAGGATCGTAGGGTGGGCAAAGGCGCGCTTGCGCCGTGCCCACCTCTTTCTCACAAGACAAGATGGTGGGCACGCTTGCGCTTTGCCCACCCTACGCTGAAGCAAGCTTTTTCATCGCCGCCTTGATCGACGCCGCCGCCTTATCGTAGCCCTGCCACGCCTTGGTTTTGGCCAGCAACGCCGGCACCGTGCGCACGGTGTATTTCCCTGGATCGAGATCGCCGCGCACCTGCGTCCAGGTCAGCGGCATTGAAACCGTGGCGCCTTCCCGCGCGCGCGGCGACAGCACGGCGACCGCGGTCGACATCCGGTCGTTGCGCAAATAATCGAGGAAGATTTTTCCCTGACGCTGCTTCTTCGACATGTTGAGCAGATAGCGCTCGGGATCGTCGTTCGCCATCCATTGGCAAACGCCCTGCGCGAACGCCTTCGCTTCCTTCCAGGTCACCCTGTCTTTGGCGCCGTGAAGCAGCGGCGTCACCACATGCAGTCCCTTGCCGCCGGTGGTCTTGCAGAAGCTCTCGAGGCCCACGGCGGTGAGCCGCTGCCGCATGTCCTTGGCGGCCTCGATCACGTCGGCAAACCCGACATTGGGCGCGGGGTCGAGATCGAACACCAGCCGGCCCGGCACGTCGGGCGCGTCAGGCGCGCAATTCCAGGGGTGCAATTCCACCCCGCCGCTCTGCGCGACGGCGGCCAGGCCCTCGATGCGATCGATCTGCAGATAGGGCTTGCGGTCGCCGGAGACCTTGACGAGTTCGAGCAGCTCCGACTTGCCCGGCATGCCATGACGCTGAAAGAACGTCTCCCCCTTGATGCCATCGGGCGCGCGAACCACCGAGCACGGCCGCCCCTTGAGATAGCCGATCATCCATTCGCCGACCGCTTCGAAATAACGCGCAAGATCGAGCTTGGTCACGCCCTTGCCGTCACCGCCGTCGGGCCACAGCGCCTTGTCGGGTTTTGAGATGACGACGCCCATCACTTCAGCGGATTTGACCGACGATTTGCCGGACCTGATCAAAGGTTTTGCCGCCTTGGTCATGACAGGCCCCTCCGCTTCAACCTCGTTCGCCGGCTTGTCCTGCCGCAGCCCCTTGAACGCCGCCTGCCTGATGTTGCCGCCATCGGTCCACCCGGCGAATTCGATCTCGGCGACGAGTTCAGGCTTCAGCCAATGCACGTCGCGGGTCTTCTTCGGCGCGTCCTTGCCGCCAAACGGGCTCTTGTCCGAACTCGCCGCCTTCAGCGCCGGCATGATGCGCCGGACCGTGTCCTGCCCAAAGCCGGTGCCCACGAGGCCGACAAAGGCCAGATGACCGTCGCGATAGACGCCGGCCATCAGCGAACGAAATTTGCCGTTGGTGGTCTTCCATCCGCCCAGCACCACCTCGTGTCCGGCGCGGGTCTTGGATTTGGTCCAGCTTTCGGACCGCCCGGATCGATACGGCGCGTCCAGCTTCTTGGAGATGATGCCTTCAAGCGCCAATTTGTTGGCGGCTTCCAGGACGGAATCGCCGCTTTCCTCGAAATGCGCGACATACTGAATCAGGCGGCCCTTACGCTTCCTGGCTTCCAGAAGCTGCTTCAGGCGCGTCTTGCGCTCGCCAAGCGGCAGGCCGCGTAGATCCTCAGATCCGGCGAACAGCAGATCGAACGCGAAGAAGATCAGCGCGCCGGTTTTGCCGTCGGAGATCGCGGCCTGCAGCGTCGAGAAGTGCGGCACGCCATGATGGTCGAGCGCGGCGATTTCGCCGTCGATCAGCACATCCGGCAGCGATGTCGCCTCCTTGGCGATGGCGCCGAACTTTTCCGTCCAGTCCAGTGCTTTACGGGTTTTCAGGACGGCGTCGCCATCCTCGACCCGCAATTGCATGCGGTAGCCGTCGAATTTGATCTCGTGGCACCAGCCGTCCGAATTGGGTGGGCTTTCGGCCGAGGCGCAAAGTTGCGGCGCGACGAAATCCGGCATCGCATCGGCTTTCTTAACCTTGGCCACCTTAACCTTGGCCGCGGCGCGCGCCTTCGTTGGAGGTGCGGACCGCGAGATCGACGTCCTGATCGATGTTTTTCCCTGCGCCCGCGCTTCCGCCGCCTCGCCGCGGTTGGAATGCCACACCGCATCGGCCTGGGCTTTGCCACCCCTCGCCAGCATGAACGGCTTTGGCGCCCTCCCCTTGCCGTTCGCGATCTGATCCATCGAGCGGCCCGACGCGACCGATTTGTCCTCGTCGAGGATATCGTTGGCGTCGCCTTCCCTCACGAACTCGTCGCGGTGTTTAATCAGCAGCCAGTTGGTGCGCTTTCCGCCGTAACGGTCGCCCTTCATCCGCACCAGCACCCAGCTGCCATGCAGCTTCTCGCCGTGCAGGTTGAATTTCAGGTCGCCCTTCTTGAAGCCGCGGTCGGGGTCGTCGGATTCCCAATAGCCGCGATCCCAGAGTTGCACGGTGCCACCGCCGTACTGGTCATCTGGAATGGTGCCTTCGAAATCGCCGTAATCGAGCGGATGGTCCTCGACCTCGACCGCGAGCCGCTTGTCGTGCGGATCGAGCGAGGGACCGCGCGTCACTGCCCACGATTTGAAAACGCCGTCGAACTCCAGCCGGAGATCGTAATGCAACCGAGTCGCGTCATGCTTCTGGATCACGAACCGCCGCTGTTTTGAAGGCGCCACCTTGACGTCGCCGGATGGCTCGCTGGTCTTTTCGAAATCGCGCTTTTTCCGGTAGGTGGTCAGGTTTCGCAGCGACACGGTCAAGCCTCATATCCGTCGGCCGCCCGCGCGGCGGCAAAAACCAGTATCCGAAACCCATGGTAACCGCTGAAGTTCCGAAACCAAACCCCGCCAGACGTGACCTGAGCACGCTTTCGTATCCCCACCGCTAGTCGTCCCGGCCTTGAGCCGGGACCCATACTCCGCGGCGGATATTGTTTGAAGAAGGTCTCTAACGCCGGCGCTCTATCCGACGGGCCGCGGCGTATGGGTCCCGGCTCAAGGCCGGGACGACAGTGGTGTTTGTTGCGACACCATCATCCGAAACACAACTTCGCGATCTCGCGGCCTGATGGGCCCGAGCTTTGCCAGAAACTTCCCGCCCTCTCAAAGAGGGCGCAGGGAAGACCGGGTGCGCGCTGCACCCGCGGTCCCGTGTGCGGTTAGCACAAGAAATGCTGCACACGAGCATACAGGGCAGCGGAGAACACCCGGCCTTCCCTGCGCAATGGTTTTACGGCTTATGCCGTGATCTCCCCGGAGACGAGTTCTTGGTTGACTCCGTCGCTGCCGTTCGGCTCTCGCCTACCCGACAGCTTGACGCCAGCAACGGGCGCCAGGACCACACGGTTTTGCCGTACGCCTATCCACGCCGTCGTCTCAGCGTAAACCAGCGTCCACCGCAACCCGTCCAACGTCCGTGACGACGGCCGACGCCCTCTGAGTGGGACGGGATGGGCAAACATATGCACCTGATTTGCATTCTGGTAAACAGAAATATTTTTTACTTTGGGGCTTGACAAGGATTCCGTAAATCAGAAGTGATTTGCCCGTCGGGTTGTTTTGTCGCACCCAACCGTCATTGCGAGCCAACGGGTCGCGCGAATGCGCGCCCGATGACAGGCTCCGCGAAGCAATCCATGCCTCGGGTTGGCGTAAGAAGGATTGCTTCGCTGCGCTCGCAATAAGGGAAATACGGCGTAGCTCTCGGACGGTCGCAACAGGAACCAAAACTAGCACTAACCGTTGAAGTTCCGAACCCAAACGCCTCACCGGAGATTGTCATGGCCCCTCGCGCCTATTGGAAAGGCTCGCTGAAGCTTTCCCTCGTGTCATGCCCGATCGCGCTGTATCCGGCCTCGACCTCCGCCGAGAAAACCCGTTTCCACATGATCAACAGGGAGACCGGCAACCGGCTGAAGCAGCAGATGGTCGATAGCGAGACCGGCGATGTCGTCGAGAGCGACCAGAAGGGCCGCGGCTACGAGTTGAAGAAGGGCGAGTATGTCGAGGTCGAAAAGGAGGAGCTGGAGGCGGTCCAGATCGAGAGCAACCACACCATCGACATCGACAGCTTCGTGCCCCGTGACGAGATCGACAAGCGCTATCTCAACAACCCCTATTATATCGTGCCGGACGGCAAGGCCGGTATCGACGCCTTTGCGGTAATCCGCGACGCCATGAAGGACCAGGACCGCGTCGCGCTGGCGCGCATCGTGCTCACCAACCGCGAGCACGTCATCGCGATCGAACCGCTCGGCAAGGGCCTGCTCGGCACCACGCTGCGCTATCCCTACGAGCTGCGCGACGAGGACAGCTATTTCGACGACATCAAGAGCCCCAGGATATCGAAGGACATGATCGAACTGGCCAGCCATATCCTGGATACCAAGGCCGCGCATTTCGATCCGTCCAAGTTCAAGGACGAGTACGAAAACGCATTGAAGGCGCTGGTCCGCCGCAAGGCAGCGGGCAAGCCGATCAAGACCGTGGAGCGCGAGGAGAAGGCCGACAACGTCGTTAGTCTGATGGACGCGCTGAAGCAGAGCCTGGAAGGCAAAGGAGCGGCGAAGCGGCGAGCCCACGCCGGCACATCGCGCCGGACGCCGCAACGGCGAGCGGCCAAGAAGGCGCACCGGTCGGCGGCGCGGGCGCGCAAGGCGGGGTAGTTTCGAGAACGCGCCCCACTCATTCGTCATGCCCGGGCTTGACCCGGGCATCCACGACTTCCTTGCCGCAGCAAAGACGTGGATGGCCGGGTCAAGCCCGGCCATGACGAGATAGAGATGCCCTACTTCTTCGCCTTCCGCTTCTTCGCTGTCTTGCGCTTCTTGGCCGCCTTCTTCGGCACCTTCTTGCCCTTGGCGCGCGCCTCGGAAAGCCCGATCGCAATCGCCTGCTTCTTGCTCTTCACTTTTCTGCCGGAACGGCCGCTCTTCAAGGTGCCGGCCTTGCGTTTCTTCATTGCGCGCTTGACGTCGGTGGACGCCTTCTTCGAGTATCGTGCCATGGATCTACCTCCCGATTGGAAGGAAATTAATCATCGCTTGGCATGAAAGTTCCAGAGCCCGCAACCTCAGGCGATCGCGGCATGGAGCTCGGATGAATTTTTCGCAGCCCGCAATCGCGCTAGCGTATCCGGTGATCTCAAACTCCGGGCTACCAGCGCCAGCGCGGCGAGCGCTTCGTTCTCCACTGCCGCCGGCAGCAACAGGACGAACACGACGTCCACCTCCTGTCCGTCGATGGCATCAAACTCGATGCCCTGCTTCAGCTTTGCGAGCAGTCCATAGGGCCGCTTCAAGCCCGTCAGCCGGGCGTGCGGAATAGCGATGCCATTGCCGGTCCCCGTCGATCCCAGCTCTTCCCGCTTCAGGAGATGCGACGTCACCTGATCGACAGCCAGGCCGAGATTGACGGCGGCCGTGGCCGCCAATTCCTGCAACAGCTGCCCCTTCTGCGAGGCCCGAACGTCGATCATGACGTCGGTCGGCGATAGCAGATCGGAAATCTTCATCGTGACTCCAGCCAGGCTGCCGCGTATCAATCCGGCGCGCGCAGCCGATAGCCTATACCGGTTTCAGTCAGAACAAACTGCGGGCGCTCCGGATCGGCCTCGATCTTCTGCCGGAGCTGGCGCACATAGACCCGCAGGTATTGCGCGTCGGTCAGTTCATCCCACAGCTCCTTGAGCAGGAACCGGTGAGTCAACACCTTGCCGGCGTGCTGCACCAGCACGCGCAGCAGTTCATACTCCTTGGGTGACAATTTCACGTCCTTGTCCCCCACCTTGACGATGCGGCGCACAAGATCGACCGCGAGGTCGCCCGATCGGAATACCGGGCGCTCACCCTGGACCTGCAACTGGTGCCGCAGCGCGGCGCGCATGCGGGCTAGCAGTTCATCCATCCCGAACGGCTTTGTCAAATAATCGTCGGCGCCCAGATCGAGCGCCTGAACTTTCCCGGCCTCGTCGCCGCGGCTAGACAGCACCACGATGGGAACGCTGTCGTTGCGACCACGGATCATGCGCAGCAGTTCGTGGCCCTGGATGTCCGGCAGGCCGAGATCAAGGATGATCAGCGCGGGCCCCTCGGCCAGCTTTTCGAGCGCTATCTTGCCGCTGGGAGCTTCCAGAATATCGTAGCCCTGCGTGCTCAATCCCATCCGCAGCAGCTTGCGTATCGGCGGCTCGTCGTCGATGACAAGGACCTTGATCGGCGCGACGCTCATGCGGCGGTGTCCAGTGCATCTGATACGGCCGGGACCGGCAAGCGGATCGTCAGCACGGCGCCGCTCCGGTCAAGCCGGTTGGCGGCCGAGATCGTGCCGTGCATGGCCTCGACAAAGCCGCGCGAAATCGCCAGGCCAAGGCCGGTGCCCGGGCGGACGTGATCGCCCTTTTGCGCGCGGTGAAACTTGTCGAATATCATGTCCAGCTCCTCGGGCGGTATACCATCGCCTTCGTCAATGATTTGCAGGGACACCCAATCCCTCTCCCGCGAACTCCTGATCGAAATCGTGGTGTTGGCCGGCGCATATTTCGCCGCGTTGTCCAGCACGTTGAAGAGCACCTGCTCGAACAGCACCGCGTCAAGCTGCAGCATCGGCAAGTCGGCGGCCAGCTCAAGCGAAACCTTGTGGCCTCCAAGAATCTTGCTGGCGCGCCGAAGCACGCTGCCGACGATCTCGCCGATATCATGCAGCGCCGTGTTCGGCACCACGGCGCCGGATTCCAGCTTTGTCATGTCGAGAAGATTGGCGATGAAGCGGTTGAGCCGTTCGGACTCGTCGATCACGGTTGCCAGCAGATCGCGTTTTTCGGTGTCGCTCAGGCCGCTGTCAAGGTCGCGCATCGCGCTTGCGGCGCCGAGCACCGAGGCCAGTGGGGTCTTGAGGTCGTGCGAGATCGACGTCAACAGCGCCGAGCGCAGCCGATCCGACTCCACCGTGCGCTTGACCCGATCCATATCCTCCACCAGCAGCACCCGTTCGATCGCGAGCGCGCCCTGATCCATCAAGGCATCGAGCAACCGGCGCTGATCCGGGGTGAGCAACGGCCCGGTCTTGTCATCATCGATGCCGATGACGCCGATCGGCCCGCGTCCGGTTCGCATCGGCAGGAAAAGGCGCTTGGCGCCCGGCAGCGTATCGGCGCCGCGGCCCGCGGCCCGGTCGTTGCCCCATGCCCAGTTCGCGGCGGCGAGATCCGCCTTGTCTAGTTGATCTTCGGGCGGATAGCCGGCCTTGACGGTAATGATGCCGTCCTCCGGCAACAGCAGCACCACCCGCACCTTCAACATCAACGCCGTCTGGTAGGCGGTCGCCCACAACACGTCGTCGAGGGTCGCGGTGCCCGCGAGCTTGCGGCTGAAGGCGTAGAGCGATTCCGTGGTGCGGACCCGGCCCATCGCAGTCACGGCCTGCGTTCGTACCCGCGCCGCGACGTTGGAAACCAGGATCGCAATCAGCATGAAGAAGAAGAAGGCGGCGACATTGGGCGGATCGGTAATCGTAAAGGTATAGACCGGCGGGAGAAAAAAGAAATTGTAGCAGAGTGACCCAACCACGCTTGCAAACAGCGACGGCAACAGCCCGTAACGGACGGCGGCCCCGACCACGGCCGTCAGGAACACGAGATCGACGTTTTCGATGCCCAGCCGCGGATGAACCAGCAGGCCAGCACCGAGCGCAATGGCGACGAACGCCAGGGACACCGCATAGGGCAGCGGATCGAACGGCTCCTGCCGTTCGGCCGTGCGCACCGTTTTCCTCGGAACGGGCTCGGCCGCGAGTTCCTCGCCGGCGATGACGTTGACGGTGATATTGCCGGCACGGCGCACCAGATCGTGCACCACCGAACCGCGCATCAGCTCGAACCACCACGACCGTGCCGACTTTCCGATGATGATCTGCGTCACGTTGTTCGCCTGCGCGAAATGGATGACGTCATCGGCGATGCGGCGGCCGACGCCGGGAATGGTCAGCGCCTCGCCGCCCAGCGCCTCGGCGAGCCGCATCGTGTCGGCGAGCCGGTCGCGCTGCTCGTCGGTCAGTTGCAGGCTGCGCCTCGTCTCGATGCTGATCGCCGTCCATTGCGCGTGCAGCCGATCGGCCAGCCGCTTGGTGTAGCGCACCAGCCCCGCCGATCGCGGGTCCTCACTGATGCAAACCAGAACACGCTCACCTGCGGCCCAGGGCCCGGCGATCGCATTGGCCTGCATGTGGGTCAGGAGTTGCTCATCGACCCGTTCGGCGGTGCGTCGCAAGGCCAGTTCGCGCAGCGCAGTCAAATTGCCCGGTGAGAAATAGTGTTCGAGCGCCCGTTCGGCCTGCTTGGGGACATAGACCTTGCCCTCCTTCAGCCGCTGGATCAAATCATCGGGCGTGAGGTCGATCAGTTCGATGGCGTCGGCGAGATCGAACACCTTGTCCGGCACGGTTTCGCGCACCCGCACATGCGTGATCTGCGCGACCACGTCATTGAGGCTCTCAATGTGCTGGATGTTGACCGCCGTATAGACGTCGATGCCGTGGGACAGCAGCTCCTCGACGTCGAGGTAGCGCTTGGGATGGCGGCTGCCGGGCGCGTTGGTATGGGCGAGTTCGTCGACCAGGGCGATCTGCGGACGCCGCGCGATCAGCGCGTCGAGGTCCATCTCCTCGAGAACCTGGTCCCTGTATTCGAGCCGCTTGCGCGGCAGCACTTCAAGGCCGGTCAGCAACGCCTCGGTCTCCGCCCGGCCATGGGTCTCGACCACGCCGACCACGACATCTATCCCGGCCTTCCGCTTGGCATGCGCGCTTTGCAGCATCTCATAGGTCTTGCCGACGCCGGGGGCGGCGCCAACGAAGATCTTGAGCTTCCCGGCACGATCATTCTCGCGGCGCGCAGCCTCCAGCAGCGCGTCCGGCGAGGGTCGTTTTTCATGATCCTGGCGCTGATTTGCCATGCGGCAATATAGTCATGTCATCCGGCGCGGCCTAGCTCCCGTCATTTGGCTGCGGCGGCATCCAGCGCCAGATTCAGCGCCAGAACGTTGACCCTGACCTCGCCGAGCAATCCAGCCATGCGGCCCTGGGTGTGCTCCGTGACCAGCTGGCGAACACGCTCTTCCGGCATCTTCCGCGCCTTGGCCACCCGCGGCACCTGGAATAGCGCCGCCTCCGGCGAAATATCCGGATCGAGGCCGCTGGCAGAGGTCGTGACGAGGTCGACGGGGACGGAAGCGTTGGCGTTTTCCGCCTTCAGCTTGTCGACATCCTCCTTGAGCCGGTCGGCCAAAGCCTTGCTGGTCGGGCCGAGGTTGGAGCCGCCGGAATTGGCCGCGTTATAGGGTGCCGACACCGTCTTTGTGGAATCCCCCGGGTCCGGCGCCGACGTCGCCGAGAGCCGGCCATGGAAATATTTGTCGTCCTTGAACTCCTGCCCGATCAGGGCCGAGCCGATCACCTTGCCGTCCTTCTCGATCAGGCTGCCTTGCGCCTGCTTCGGAAAGATCACGCCGGCAATCGCGGTCATCGCGAGCGGATAGGCAAGGCCTGTGATGGCGGTCAGCAACAGCAGCAGGATGATGGCGGGGCGAATTTCGCGAAGCATGATGTGTCTCCTCAGGCCAGGTTCAAGGCGGTGACCACAAGATCGATAGCCTTGATGCCGATAAAGGGAATGACGATGCCGCCGAGGCCGTAGATCAGCAGGTTGCGGCGCAGCAGTGCCCCTGCCCCGACGGCGCGATAGGCGACGCCTTTCAGCGCCAGCGGAATCAGCGCGATGATGACCAGCGCGTTGAAGATGATCGCCGACAGGATCGCGCTTTGCGGGCTCGCCAGATGCATGACGTTGAGCACCTCGAGCTGCGGATAGAACGCCAGGAACATTGCCGGGATGATGGCGAAATATTTTGCGACGTCATTGGCGATCGAGAACGTCGTCAGTGCACCGCGCGTCATCAACAGCTGCTTGCCGATCTCGACCACCTCGATCAGTTTTGTCGGGTTGGAATCGAGGTCGACCATGTTGCCGGCCTCGCGCGCGGCCTGGGTGCCGGTGTTCATGGCGACGCCGACGTCCGCTTGCGCCAGCGCGGGCGCGTCGTTGGTGCCGTCGCCGCACATCGCCACCAGCTTGCCCTTGGCCTGCTCGTCGCGGATCAGCTTCAGCTTGTCCTCAGGCGTTGCCTGGGCGAGGAAATCGTCGACGCCGGCCTCGGCCGCGATCGCCGCTGCCGTCATCGGGTTATCGCCGGTGATCATCACGGTGCGGATGCCCATGCGGCGCAATTCGGCAAAGCGCTCGCGGATGCCGCCCTTGACGATATCCTTGAGGTGGATGACGCCGAGCAGGCGGCCGTCCTTGGCGACAGCGAGCGGCGTGCCGCCGGCCTTGGCGATTTCGTCTGCGATGGCCTGGAGTTCGCGGGCCGCTTCCGTACCCACCGTCGGCTGGATCGCACGAACGGCGTTGCCGCTCGCCATGGTCTGAGCGGTGCCGCCGCCGATGTAATTGAGGATCGCATCGACCGCGCCCTTGCGGACGGACGATGAACCGGCGTCGATGCCGCTCATGCGGGTTTGCGCGGTGAAGGGCACGAATGTCGCGGCGAGCTCCTTCATGTCGCGGCTTCGAATGTTGTATTTTTCCTTGGCCAGCACGACGATCGAGCGGCCCTCGGGCGTCTCGTCGGCGAGCGAAGCCAGCTGCGCCGCATCCGCCAGCTCCTGCTCGGTCACGCCGCGGACTGGCCGAAACGCGGTTGCCTGGCGGTTGCCGAGGGTAATGGTGCCGGTCTTGTCGAGCAGCAGCGTATCGACGTCGCCGGCGGCCTCGACCGCGCGGCCGGACATCGCCAGCACGTTGAAGCGCACCAGCCGGTCCATGCCGGCAATGCCGATCGCGGACAGCAACGCGCCGATGGTGGTCGGGATCAGCGTCACGAACAGCGCCACCAGCACGACCACCGAAATCGAGCCGCCGGCATAGGCCGCATAGCTCGGGATCGTCACGGTCGCGAATACGAAGATGATGGTGAGGCCCGCGAGCAAGATGTTGAGCGCGATCTCGTTCGGCGTCTTCTGCCGCTCGGCGCCTTCCACCAGCCTGATCATGCGGTCGATGAAGGTCGATCCCTGCGCCGCGGTGATACGGACACGGATCCAGTCCGACAGCACCTGGGTGCCGCCGGTTACCGCCGAACGGTCGCCGCCGGATTCGCGGATCACGGGCGCGGATTCGCCTGTGATCGCCGCCTCGTTGACCGAGGCGACGCCCTCGATCACTTCGCCGTCGGACGGGATGTTGTCGCCGGCTTCGACCAGAACGATATCGCCGACTTTCAGCGCGGTGCCGGGCACCAGGCGAAACGTCTTGTCCGAACCGGTCAGCAGCTTGGCCTGGCTTTCGGTGCGGGTCTTCTTCAGCGATTCGGCCTGCGCCTTGCCGCGTCCCTCCGCCACCGCTTCCGCGAAATTGGCGAACAGCACCGTGAACCACAGCCATATAATGATCTGGAAGGTGAATCCGAGATTCGTGCCGCCGGTGACGAGGTCGCGCAGGAAGATGATGGTGGTCAGCGCAGCCACGACCTCGACCACGAACATCACGGGGCTCTTGATCATCAGCCGCGGGTCGAGCTTGACGAACGACGACCTGATCGCCGGCACCAGGATCTTCGGGTCTGATATCGCCGAGGCCGTCACCTTTTTCTGCAGTTTCATGGCTTCCATGGACGTAACTCCGAAGAGAGATCGATCAGAACAGATTGTTGGCGTTGTCAGCGAGGTGCTCAACGATCGGTCCGAGCGCCAGCGCCGGGAAGAAGGTGAGACCGCCGATGATCAGGATCACGCCGACGACGAGGCCGACGAACAGGCCACCGGTGGTCGGCAGCGTGCCAGCCGATGGCGGGATCGACTTCTTGGCCGCCAGCGAGCCCGCAATGGCCATCGCCGGCACGATCATGAAGAAGCGGCCGACGAACATCGAACTGGCGAGCGTCAGATTGTAGAACAAGGTGTTGCCGGTCAGGCCGCCGAACGCCGAACCGTTGTTGCCGGTGGCCGACGTGAAAGCGTAGAGCACCTCGGTGAAGCCATGCGGCCCGGCATTGGCCATCGACGCCACCGCCGGCGGAAATACCACGGCAACCGCGGTCCAGCCGAGATACATCAACGGCAGCACAAGGATGGCGAGCATCGCCATCTTGACCTCGCGCGCCTCGATCTTCTTGCCGACATATTCCGGCGTGCGGCCGACCATCAGCCCGGCGACGAAGATCGCCAGCACGACGAACAGCAGCATGCCGTAGAGGCCGGCGCCGACGCCCCCGACGATGATCTCGCCGAGCTGCATGTTGATCAGCGGGATCATGCCGCCGAGCGCGGTGAATGAGTCATGCATGGCGTTGACCGCGCCGCAGGACGCCGCTGTGGTGACCACCGCGAACAGGCTGGAGGCCACGATGCCGAAACGGACTTCCTTGCCTTCCATGTTGCCGCCGGAGAGCCCGAGCGCGCTCAGCGTGGAAGTGCCGTTGGCTTCGGCCCAATAGGTGATGGCGACGCCCGCGAGAAACAGCACGCCCATGACGCCGAGGATCGCCCAGCCCTGGCGCTGGTCGCCGACCATGCGGCCGAACACGTTGGTCATGGCGGCGCCGATCACGAAGATCGAAAGCATCTGCACGAAGTTCGACAGCGCGGTGGGATTCTCGAACGGATGCGCGGCGTTGGCGTTGAAGAAGCCGCCGCCATTGGTGCCCAGCATCTTGATCGCGACCTGCGAGGCGACCGGGCCGACCGCAATGGTCTGCTTGCCGCCCTCCAGCGTCGTGGCATCGACATAGGCGCCCAGCGTCTGCGGCATGCCCTGCCAGACCAGGAACAGCGTGTAGACCACGCAGATCGGCAGCAGCACATAAAGCGTGCAGCGCGTGACGTCGACCCAGAAATTCCCGATGGTGCGCATCGAGGAACGCGAAAAACCGCGGATCAGCGCCACCGCCAGCGCGATGCCGGTCGCCGCCGAGAGGAAATTCTGGTGCGTCAGGCCCAGCATCTGCACCAGATAGGACAGCGTGCTTTCGCCGCCGTAGTTCTGCCAGTTGGTGTTGGTGATGAAGGAGATCGCGGTGTTGAACGACAGATCCGGCGCGACCGCGGACTGATCCTGCGGATTGAACGGCAACAGCGCCTGCAGCCGCATCAGGCCATAGATGACGAGAAAGCCGCCGACATGGAACAGCAGCATCGCGACCGTATAGGTCAGCCAATGCTGCTCGCGCTTCTCATCGACGCCGCCGATCCAGTAAAGCCCGGCTTCGACCGGCCGCAGCACGGGCGACAGAAACGTGGACTCGCCGTTGAAGACGCGGGTCATGTACCAGCCGAGCGGTTTGACCAGCGCGACCACGATGGCGCAGTACAGGAAAATCTGAATCCAGCCGATGACGGTCATGGTCTAAAACCCTTCAGGATCTCTTTGCGGGCAGCAGCAGGTGAATGAGCGCGATCAGCAGCGCCGAGGTAACGACAAACGCCAGGACGACTTGGACCAGCGTGATCATGGCGACCTCAGAAGCGTTCGGGCCGCAGCAGCGCGTAGGTCAGGTAGAACAGGAGGCCGAGCGAGACGAGCCCGGCGAGCGAATAATCGAAGATCATGATCGTTCTCCCTCAGAGCCGTTCGCAGGCGTAGGCGTAACCAATGCCCGCCAGAAAGAAGCCTGCGCCTAGCGCCAGCACGATAATGTCCAGCATGGGATGTTCCTGTGCGACATGAGCCGCGGGCCGAACGGACGGCCTCGCTTTGATTGGTGGTGAAGTGCCACCGCGCGCATAGGTTTTCGAGATGGGGGCAATGGCGACGTTATAGGAATTCCATAAGTGCCCGTGGTCCCGGGCCACACCAGTCACCTTCCGCCAAATGGGTGACGGTGGCTATGGGTCCCGGCTCAAGGCCGGGACGACGTGGGGAGAAAGCGTACCCACATCACCCACTTATGAAATCCCTATTTCTCCGCCCCTCGCCGCATCTCGTTTTCAAATGGCGTTTTGACCACCTTGGACCCACGGCTGCGGTTTCAGCCGCCCCACAAGTGAGATCACGCCATGTTCATTCTCGCACAACCCCAAACCCCCGCTGAACCCGGCGACCGGCTGCGCAACGCCTATGCCGTGACCGCTGAATTCCTGTCCGACATCGTCAGCCAGACCTGCCGGCGCTTTCCGTCCGTGGGCCAGAGCGGCAAGACCGCCCGCATCGAGCGTCTGATTCAATCCGGCGCCTGGACCGATGCCGCGCTGGCACTGATCGATCTGGAATTGCCGCAATGGCAGCTCCGCCGCATCGCCTATGACGAAGGCGAATGGCATTGCGCGCTGTCGCGCGAACGCGAACTGCCGGACTGGCTCGATCAATCCGCCGAGGGCCGTCACGCCGATCTGGCGCTGGCTATCCTGAGTGCGTTCGTCGAGGCGCAGCGCCTCAACGCGCCGTTGCGCCGGCCCAGCGTCCCGGCCGTGCGCAGCGATGCCGGCGCGCTCTATGAGCCGGTCCTGAGCGACAATTTCGGCTGAACGAGCCGGGAATACGCAGCTCGCCAAAATGAAAGAATACCAACGTGAAGCTCATCGAACCTCCATCGTGCCGCTCGCCCTCCGCAATCGTCTTCATCGGCAGAAACCGGCGCGGCCATTGGGTGGCCCAGGAACAAAACGGCCTCTATGGCGGCCTGTTTGTCAATCGCACACAGGCCATCAAATACGCGTTGTTCGAGAACGGTCATCATCCCGAAACGATCGTCGAACTGGCCTGCGAAATCGAACTCGACATGGGTAGCCGCCCGGGCGCGCGGTGCATGTCGTCGCAACAGATTCACCCGCACATCCGATCTTCAGAAGGACTTATGACATGATGCTCACGCATCCCGGCAGCCGATTCAAACCGGCTTCCCATCGGTCGGGACGCCGGGCCCCAACCACCACAAACCTCGCGATGCTGAAGCTGATCTGCCTTCGCGCGATTGGTCCCCTGCTAAGAGGTGTCGCGATCGCCGGCGTCATCGTCCTCAAGGCTGCGATCTTCCTTTCGCGCGTCAGCCATTGAGAACGGCCGAGCGACCCGCGCGCAAGAATCTGATACTACGGCCGCGCGGGGTCTGAACGGCATCAACGATAACGACATGTGAGGCCGAACATACATTTGACCACAAATTCCCCGGTGCTAGCCTTGCCGAGAACACGGCGTCGGCGCAGGTTTCAGCCGCGATCATTGAGGAATGGAAGCCATGAACGTAGCGCCGCAAGCGGACATGCCGAGCGATCCGGTTGCTTCCGAAGGTGTGGTCGCGGCGGGGGCCTATGTCGACGGCCGGCGGGTCGCCAATATCGCCATCGAGGAAGCTTCGAGTTGGCGCAGCAAGCCCGGCCATGTGGTCTGGATCGGGCTGCACGAACCGGACATGACGCTCCTGACGAGCGTGCAGCAACAGTTCCAGCTGCATGATCTTGCCATTGAAGATGCGAACAACGCCCATCAGCGGCCGAAGATCGAGCAATATGGCGACGGCCTGTTCATTGTGGCACGCACCGCGCAGCTCGTCGGCGACAGCATCGCGTTCGGCGAAACCCATCTGTTCGTCGGCGAAGGATATCTCGTCTCCGTTCGCCATGGCGCCTCGACATCCTATGCGCCGGTTCGCGCGCGCTGCGAAAGCTGCCCGCGGGCGCTGGCCCGCGGCGAGGATCGCCGGTGCTCGAGACCATCCAGGAGGAGGTCGAAGCGATGGAGGAGCAGGTGCTCGCGAGCGCGATGACACGGGCGCAGATCGAGCGGCTGTATCTGTTGCGGCGCGATCTGTTGCGCCTGCGGAACGCGGTGGGACCCCTGGTCGAGGTCTGCCGCCGGCTCGAACATGACAATCTGCCGATGATCCGCCCCACCATGCAGCCGCTGTTCCGCGACGTCACGGACCACGTCCGCACCGTCCAGGAGCAGATCGACTCGCTTCGCGAGGTTCTCGCTTTTGCCTTCGAGGCGAGCCTTTTGGTGGGCCAGGCCCAGGAGACCGCGGTCTCCAAGAAACTCGCCTCATGGCTTGCCATCATCGCGGTCCCGACCGCGATCGCGGGCATCTACGGCATGAACTTCAAGCATATGCCGGAACTGGAGTGGGAGTATGGCTACTTCGCCATTATCGGCACGATCCTGACCGTCTGCGCGGGCCTGTTCTGGCGCTTCCGGAGTGCCGGATGGCTATAAGCTGACCGGCCTACCCCGTTTTCGCAACGCAAACGAGTACCAACTTTGCCCAAGACGCTATAGACTGCCGTCGAGCCAGTGATTTGGCCGATGGATGAGCATCATGATTGCGACATCGATGAGTCGAATAATCGTACCGTCCATGGTTGCGGCATGTAGCGTGGCGGCCATATTCGCCGTCTATTACGTCCGCCACGAGCCGCGGGTCGATACCAGGGCCGCAACCGCCGCGCCGACGATCTCGAAGCCGGCATTGGACGCCCCAAAGCAGGGTGCGCTCGCAGCGGCGCAAGCGGCGGCAAACGCCGTGACGGCCACGCTGGGCGGACCACCCCCACCGCCGGACAGCGTGCCGTCATTCGACATCGCCCGCATCGAGCCGACGGGCGAAGCTGTCATCGCCGGCCGGGCCATGCCGGGCGCAGCGGTGGAACTGCTGCGCAACGGCGAGATACACGATCGCGTGGTGGCGGATCAATCCGGACAATTCGTCATGGTTCCGCCCCGGCTTCCCTCAGGGACTTATGACCTGACGCTGCGGGCCAAGGAGCCGGACGGCAAGCAGACCTCGTCCAAACAGAGCGTGACGGTGGCGCTTGAGCCGAAATCAACCGACCGGCCGGTCGTAGCGTTGATGGCGCCGGACAAACCCACTGTCGTGCTGTCGCAGCCGGCTGTGCCTAAGCCGATGGCCGGTGCAGTGGTTGCGGAGACGGTTGAGATCGAGCCGGGCGGCAAGCTCCATGTCAGCGGCCGCGCCCGCCCCGGCGCCGCGGTGAAGCTTTATCTCAACGACAGCTTTATTGCGTCGGCAACCGCTGCCGCAGACGGACGTTTTGCGGTCACGATCAAGGAGGGGGTCGCCTCCGGCAGCTACCGCGTGAGGCTGGACGAGTTGGAGCAGAATTCCGGCGCGGTGCGCGCCCGCGCCGAGGTGCCGTTCAACGTTCCCGACACGATGGTCACGGCCTCCGTGCCGGCCACCGCGGCCAAACGGCTGGACGTTGCCTCTGCACAGCAGCCGGAGCTGGCCGGCGCCATGGCCGCCGTTCTGCCAGACAAGGGTTCGCCGCCAGACAAGGGCTCGCCCTCCACCGTGGTCGTGCCGAAGATCGCCACCACCACCGTCTCGCGCGGCGACAGCCTCTGGCGTATCAGCCAACTCTCCTATGGAGCGGGCACGCGCTACGCCGTCATTTACAAGGCGAATCGGGAACAGATCCGCAATCCCAACCTGATTTATCCCGGCCAGGTTTTTGTCGTTCCGATGCCTGAAGCGCGGCCATAGCGTCTGCGCGAGAGATTGCGCGGCGTTTTAGCTCGCGCTCGATTATGTGCGGCGGCTCTGCTGGACGCGCATGACGACCGTCACGTCTTGGGTGAACGACTAGCTCGCTTCACTCCGCCGCGGTCCACAGCCTGGCTTTGGCCCGCACGGCGCGTCGCAGACCTTTCGGCTTTTAATCATTTGTGCCGAGGCGCCTTCGCCTTGGCACGCTTCCCTGCGGGGCTTTGAGGCGGTACAACCCGCCTGTATTCTCGTGTGTAGCGGCTAAATGAAGTGTAGCGGTGCAGACCAGTGACAATACTTGATCGAATTCTCGACGCGGCCGCGGATAATCTCAGGATAGCGAAAATCCTGGTCCAGCTGGGCCTCGACCCCAACAACATCACCTACGACGCGCTGTTCAATCGCCTGCTGGAGATTTTTCTCCACAATATCACGCTGGCCAACATGTTCGCCCTGGTCGGCGCCATCTTCTTTGTCGCCACTTTGCTGACGCAGACCATGGTGCCGCTGCGCGTCGCGAACATGATCGGTTGCGCATTCTTCGCCCTGTTCGGCGCGCTCACGGCATCCGTCACGACCTTCCTGTTGTATCTCCTGATGGTCCCCATCAATGCGTATCGCCTCCGACAGATGCTCGTTCTGGTGAAGAAGGCCCGCAGCGCAACGAAGGGCGATACGTCGCTGGAATGGCTCAAGCCGTTCATGACCGAACGCAAGTATCGCAAGGGCGATATTCTGTTCAAAAAAGACGATGCCGCCCATGAGATGCTGCTGACCGTCACCGGAAAATTCCTGGTCAAGGAAATCAGCGTCGAACTTCCGCCGGGGCGTTTGATGGGCGAATTTGGTTTCCTCACGCCCGATAACCGGCGCACGGCGACGATCGAATGCATCGAGGATGGTCATGTGCTGACCATCACTTATGACAAGCTGCTCGAGATCTACTTTCAGAACCCGCAGTTCGGCTATTACTTCCTGGTCCTGACCAGCCAGCGCCTGCTGGAGAACATTGCGCGACTCGAAGGGATTGTCGCGCAACACAAGTCCTCGCAGCAGGCTGCGGCTGCGAACGGCCCAACTAGGTAGAGCAGCGGCGTAAGCAATTGGGTTGAATTGGTCGGGCGGCAGCCTCGCTGCACCTCTCCCGCTTGCGGGGTCGAGACGAGCGAAGCTCGCTCTTAGGTCGACGCGCTCAAAGAGCGCGGCGGGTGGGGGCTCTCTCCACAAGTGGGGCTCTCTCCACAATATGACTCGCGGATAGACCCCCACCCATAGCCGATGCTGCGCATCGGCGTTCTTCAACAAGGACGGCGGCCACAGGCCGCCTACGCCTCCCCCAAGCGGGAGAGGGAGTACACCGTCTTCGTGGTAACCAGCGCGGCGTCACCTCTTCAGGCTTAGGCCTACTCCGCCGCGGTCCGCAGTTCGGCCCTTTCGGCGCGCACCGCGCAGAACTTGAACTCGGGGATCTTGCCGAACGGATCGAGCGCCGGGTTGGTCAAGAGGTTCGCCGCCGCCTCGGCGTAGCAGAACGGCATGAACACCATGTTCTCAGGCACGTCGCGGTCCGATCGCACCTTGACCTCGACTGCACCGCGGCGGGTTTCCAGTCTGATGAAATCGCCGGGCCAAACGCTGAGGCGCCGCATATCCTTCGGCGACATGAACGCGACCGCCTCCGGCTCGATCTGGTCGAGCACGCTGGAGCGTCGGGTCATCGAGCCGGTGTGCCAATGTTCGAGCACGCGGCCGGTCGACAGCACCATCGGATACTCGCCGTCGGGCACCTCGTCGGGCGCGATCACATGCGCCGGCACGATCTTGCCGCGACCGCTCTCGGTCGGGAAGCCGGTGGTGAAGATGATCTCGTTGCCGGGCTTGTTCGGGTCATCCGCCGGATAGGTGACGGCGCCTTCACGGACCAGCCGCTCCCAGCTGATGTTCTTGAGCGAGGGCATCAGCTGCGCCATCTCGGTGTAGACGTCGCCGGGGCCCGAATAATTCCACGGCAGCCCCATACGCTTGCCGATCTCCTGGATGATCCAGAGATCCTGTCGCGCCTCGCCCGGCGGCTTGATCACCTGGCGCGCAAGCTGCACGCGGCGGTCGGTGTTGGTGAAGGAGCCGTCCTTTTCCGCAAAGGCCGAAGCCGGCAGGATGACGTCGGCGTGGAATGCGGTCTCGGTGACGAAGAGGTCCTGCACCACGAGATGATCGAGCATGGCGAGCGCTCCGCGCGCATGCTGAAGATCGGGATCGGACATCGCGGGGTTTTCGCCCTCGATATACATGCCGTTGATCTCACCGGCGTGGATCGCGTTCATGATCTCCACCACGGTCAGGCCGCGTACCGGATCGAGCTCCTGGCTCCACAACTTCTCGAAATTGCCGCGCATGTCGTCGCGGCTAACCGGCTGGTAGTCCGGCAGGAACATCGGGATCAGGCCGGCGTCGGACGCGCCCTGCACGTTGTTCTGGCCGCGCAGCGGATGCAGGCCGGTGCCGGGACGGCCGACCTGTCCGGTGATCAGCGCCAGCGCGATCAGACAGCGCGCATTGTCGGTGCCGTGGACATGCTGGCTGATGCCCATGCCCCAGAAGATGATCGACGATTTGGCGCGCGCATAGGTCCGCGCCACCTCGCGCAAGGTTTCTGCCGGCACGCCGCAGATCGGCTCCATCTTCTCCGGCGTGAACTCCTTGATCTTCTCCTCCAAATCCTGAAAGCCCTCGGTGTAGCCCGCGATGTACTGATCGTCGGTCAGGCCTTCGGTGATGATCGTGTTGATCATCGCATTCAGCATGGCGACGTCGGAGCCGGGCTTGAACTGCAGATGTTGGGTCGCGTGGCGCGACAGCGATTGCCGACGCGGATCCAGGACGAAGAGCTTGGCGCCCTTCTTCGCCGCGTTCTTGATGTAGGTTGCAGCGACCGGGTGGTTGACGGTCGGATTTGCGCCGATCACGATGATGACTTCGGCATCCATCGCCGCCGCGAACGGGGCCGACACCGCGCCGGAGCTCAAGCCTTCGAACAGCGCCGCCACCGACGAGGCGTGGCACAGCCGCGTGCAGTGATCAACATTGTTGGAGCCGAAGCCGGTGCGCACCAGCTTCTGGAACAGATAGGCCTCTTCGTTGGAGCCTTTGGCGGAGCCGAAACCGGCCAGCGCCTTGACGCCCTTCTCATCACGGATCTTCACGAGGCCGTTGGCGGCGATATCGAGCGCCTCTTCCCACGACGCTTCGCGGAAATGCGTGAACGGATTGGCCGGATCGACCTGGTCGTTGGCATCCTTCTTCGCATTCGGCAGCCGCACCAGCGGCTTGGTCAGTCGATGCGGGTGATGGATGTAGTCAAATCCAAAGCGGCCCTTGACGCAGAGCCGGTTGTGGTTGGCCGGGCCGTCGCGGCCCTCGGCGTAAATGATTTTCTCGTCCTTGACCTGGTAGGTGACCTGGCATCCGACGCCGCAGAACGGACACAGCGAGTCGACTTCCTTGTCCGCATAGGTCACGCGGGTCTGGTTCTCGTCCAGCATCACCGACGGCATCAATGCACCGGTCGGGCATGCCTGCACGCATTCGCCGCAGGCCACGCAGGTCGATTCCCCCATGGGATCGTCGAAGTCGAACACGATTTTCGATCCATGGCTGCGGTAGGCCATGCCGATGACGTCGTTGACCTGCACTTCGCGGCAGGCGCGTACGCACAGGCCGCACTGGATGCAGGCATCGAGATTGACGCTCATCGCGGGATGGCTGACGTCGCTTTCCCAGCGCTCGGCGGCCGGGAAGCGGCTCTCGGTAACCTCGACCTTTTCGGCCCAGTGCCAGAATTTTGAGTCAGGATCGTGCGAGGTCTCGCGCGCCGGCTGGTCGGCGACCAGCAGTTCCATCACCATCTTCTGCGCCGCGACCGCGCGCGCGCTTTCGGATTTCACCTTCATGCCGACGGTGGGGGTACGCTTGCAGGACGCCGCCAGCACGCGCTCACCCTCGATCTCCACCATGCAGGCGCGGCAATTGCCGTCGGGCCGATAGTCCGGCGCGGGCGAATAGCACAAATGCGGGATTTCCTGGCCTTGGCGTTTTGCCACCTGCCAGATGGTCTCGCCTGCGCTGGCCTCAACCTGCTTGCCGTCGAGTTCGAACTTGATCCTGGTCATTCCGCGGCTTCTTTCGGCACGAATTCTTCCGGAAAATACTTAATCACTGACGTCAGGGGATTCGAGGCTGCCTGCCCGAGCCCGCAGATCGAGGCATCGCGCATCGCCTGGCTCAACTGGTCGAGCAATTCGCGGTTCCAGACCCGGCGCTCCATCAGGATCGCCGCCTTCTGGGTGCCGACCCGGCACGGCGTGCACTGGCCGCAGCTTTCATCCTCGAAGAAGCGCATCAGGTTCAGCGCCGCGCCCCGCACGCTGTCGTGTTCGGACAGGATCACGACCGCGGCCGAGCCGATGAAGCAGCCGTATTTTTCTAGCGTTCCGAAATCGAGCGGGATGTTGTCCATCGACGCCGGCAGGATGCCGCCGGACGCACCGCCCGGCAGGTAGGCGTGGAACGTATGTCCGTCGGCCATGCCGCTGCAAAACTCGTCAATCAGTTCGCGCACGGTGACACCCGCGGGCGCCAGCTTCATGCCGGGATTCTTGACGCGGCCCGATACCGAATAGCTGCGCAGGCCGTGACGGTCGTTGCGGCCGTGGCCCTTCCACCAGTCGGCGCCCTTTTCGACGATGTCGCGCACCCACCACAGCGTCTCGATGTTGTTGATCAGCGTCGGCAGGCCGAACAGGCCGACCTGGAACGGATATGGCGGCTTGTGGCGCGGCAGACCGCGCTTGCCTTCGATGCTTTCGAGCAGCGAGGATTCCTCGCCGCAGATGTAGGCGCCGGCGCCGCGGCGCATATGCAGCACCGGGCCGCCCGGCGGTAGTTTTGCGATCTCGCGCTCGAGAATTTCGCGCGAGGCCGGATATTCGTCGCGCAGGTAGATGTAGACATCGGTCGCCTCGACCACGTGGGCGCCGATCAGCATGCCCTCGAGGAAGCGATGCGGGTCGGTCTCGAGGTAAAAGCGATCCTTGAAGGTGCCGGGCTCACCCTCGTCGCCATTGATCGCCATCAGCCGCGGGCCGGGCTCGCCGAGCACCGCACGCCATTTCCGCCCGGTCGGGAAGCCGGCGCCGCCGAGGCCGCGCAGCGAGGCGTCGTCGAGCGATTTGAGCAGGTCTTCCTTGGAAAGCGCACCGGAGCGCAAGCGATTGAGCAGCGCGTAACCGCCGCCGGCGACATAGGCGTCGTAACCAACATACTCAGGCAAATGCGCATGCGTCTCGCCGCCCTTCGCGGCAGCCAGCACGCTTGCAGTGGTTGCATGGTCGACAAAGTGATGGCCGACTTCGGCTGCTGGCGCGGTATCGCAGCGGCCGACGCAGGGCGCGCGCACCACGCGAATGCCGGGGCCGGCTTTGTCCTGCAATTCATGCAACAGTTTTTCCGCGCCCAGCATCGCGCAGGTCAGCGAATCGCAGACGCGAATGGTCAGCGGCGCAATATCCGGCTCGCCTTCCTTCACGATATCAAAATGCGCGTAGAAGGTTGCGGTCTCGAACACTTCGGCAAACGACAGCTTCATCTCGTCGGCGAGTGCGGCGAGATGGCCTGCGGAAATCTGGTGATACGTGTCCTGGATCAGATGCAGATGTTCGATCAAGAGATCGCGCTGCCGCGACCGGTCGCCGAGCAGCTGTTCAATCTCGTACGCGGCGGTCGGATCGACCTGGCGGCCCTTCGGCGTCGCCTTGGCCCGCTTCCGCCCGGCGCCGGGGTGCTCGAACGAGCGCACTTTCTGCACGTCTTGAACCATGGAAAACGTCTCGTTCCTGCCTGTATGTTTCCGCGATCATAAATCGTGGCATGCCAGATGCCAAGAGAATTGTCGCGTTTTGATAAGCATTTAAGGCGACACGCCCGGCGCGGTCATGCCGCTCGCCGCCCGGACGAGGCTTCGCGTCGGAAGCCATCTTTTCGATCAGCGAATGAGAACTGGAATCGATCCAAAGATCAATAAAGCCGTCTCATGTTGCGATAGCGAATGCGTATCGATCTGACTTTGCGATCGGTCGATACGGATTCAAAATGGATCCGTCTCTCAGTTTCCGCCGTTCGCCTTCTCGATCAGGAACACGATTCGCGTCTCCGCGCGTTCCGTAATCTCGACCTTGTCGCCGGTTTCGCGGATCAGATTCGGAATATCGATCACCGACAGCGGATCGGTGCAGTGGACTTCAAGCCGCTCGCCAGGTTTGACCGATTTGAGCGCCTTGCGCGTCTTCAACGCCGGCAGCGGGCATTTAAGGCCGGTGAGATCGAGCTTTGTCGTTGTCATCAAGGGAACATGGCGAAGCGGATGCGCATCGTCAATGAGCCTTCAGATCAAGCTTGCATAGGACAGGAAGCCAACGGACTGGCCAGGCTCGACAAGCGTGATCTCTTCGCCGAGTTCGACAAGCCCATCGGTGTCGACCAGCGAGGACAACAGCCCCGCACCCTCGCGCGGAAACTTCACCGCTTCGAGCACGCCATCGCCGGCCTTGCGCAGGGTGACGCGGACATATTCGCGGCGGGCGATTTTCTTCTTGTAGGCAAAGGCGGCGCGAACCGGCATCGGCACCAGCTTCTCCTGCCGCGCGCCCGACAGGGCAAGAATGGTCGGCCGCACCACGTGGGCGAAGGTGACAAAACTCGCCACCGGATTGCCCGGCAGGCCGATGAACGGCGTGCCGCCGATGATCCCCATCGCCACGGGACGTCCCGGCTTGATCGCCATTCGCCACAGCACGAGCGAGCCCACGCTTTCGACGCTGGCCTTGACGTGATCTTCTTCGCCGGTCGATACGCCGCCGGTGGTGAGGATCAGGTCGTGGGCGCCGGCGACTTTCTTTAGTGCGGCAGCGAGCGCGGTGGGCTCGTCCCTGATAATGCCGAGGTCGCTGACCTCGCAGCCGAGCCGCGCCAGCATCGCCATCAGCATGAAACGGTTTGAATCGAACAGCTGCGCCGCCCCGCGTGGCTCGCCCGGCGAGACCAGCTCATTGCCGGTGGAGAACACCGCCACCCGAATCCGCCTGTTGACGCCAAGTTCGGTCAGGCCGAACGCCGCTGCCAGCGCGACATCCTGCGGCCGCAGCCTTTGTCCGGCCGTCAATGCCGCGTGGCCCAACGGGATATCCTCACCCGCGGGACGCACATTTGCACCGGGCTTCAGCCCCGCCGGAAGCACCACCTTGCCGTCGTCGAGGCGAACATCTTCCTGCATGAAGACGGTGTCGGCGCCGTCGGGCATCGGCGCACCCGTGAAGATCCGCACCGCCTCGCCCGGCTTGATCGGCGCGCCTGCGGAAGCGCCGGCCTGAACGCGACCGGACACCGCAAACGCCTGCTCCTTGTCGTTGGGCAGGTCGCGGCTCGACACCGCATAGCCATCGACGGCGGAATTGGTGAAGGGCGGCAGCGGCAGCGGCGCCGAAACGTCCTGAGCGAGCACGCGTCCGTCGGCATTGGCGAGCGCGACGGTCTCGACCTCCTGCACGGCCGTGACCCTGGCTGCAATGATGCCGACGGCCTCATCGACCGACATCATCGGACCGCCGAAGGCAAAGCAATCGTCGGACAATTGCGCCATCGCGAATTAGCTCTCCGCTTCGCTCTCTGCCAGCACCTCTTCGACCGGTATCGCCGAGCGCAGCATCATCGCGGCAATCGCCTCGATATCGTCGAGATGGGCGGTGGGAAGCCGGGTTTCAACCGGTGTATCGGTGGCGATGCCGACCACGCCGGGATCGTCGGGAAACAAAAATGGCTTGCCGTTGGCGGCGCGGAAAACCTCGATCTTGCGGTGCGGCTCGCGCTTGAAACCCTCGATGACGACGAGATCGACCCGCGACATCCGGGCCAGCAGTTCCGGCAGGCGCGGCTCTTCGGCGCCGCGCAATTCATGCATCAGGGCCCATCGCCGCGCCGAAGACACCAGCACCTCGGTGGCGCCGGCCTCGCGATGCCGCCAGGAATCCTTGCCCGGGATATCGACGTCGAAGGCGTGATGGGCGTGCTTGATCACGGAAACCCGCAGGCCGTCTTTCAGCAAATGCGGGATCACCCGCGCCAGCAAGGTGGTCTTGCCGGCGCCGCTCCACCCCGCGAGGCCAATCACTTTCATCGCATTCTCCGCACCCTAGCCGGAACCGGGCTGGGTTTTCTCCAGAGGTGCTTTATATCGGCTGCGAGCCAATGTCATGCTAACCTGCGGAAATGATGAAGATCGACAAAGCCCCCGTCCCCCTGATCGTGCCCAATCCTGATGATCCCAGGCTGACCGAGCGCGTCACCGGGACCGATCAGACCGGCGCCACTGTGGAAATCAGGGTGCCGGTGGAGCGGCCGCTAACGCTGTATCTGAACGCGCAGGAGATCGTCACCATGATGACGATCGGCGACTATCCGGAATATCTGGCGCTCGGCTACCTCTTGAACCAGAACATGCTGAAATACGACGACGTCGTCACCGAGGTCGAATATGACGACGACCTGCAGGTGGTGGTGGTGCGCACCGAGCATCACACCAATTTCGAGGCCAAGCTGAAGAAGCGCACGCAGACCTCGGGCTGCGCGCAGGGCACCGCATTCGGCGACCTGCTGGAGGCCGTGGAAAGCGTCGCACTGCCGAAGGCGGAGCTGCGCACCTCCTGGCTCTACGAGATGACGCATGCGATCAACACCATGCCTTCACTGTATCTCGAAGCCGGCGCGATCCATGGCTGCGTGCTGTGCAAGCAAGGCACGCCGATCTGCTACACCGAGGATGTCGGCCGCCACAACGCCGTCGACAAGATCGCGGGCTGGATCTATCGCCACGGCGTCGATCCCGGCGACAAGATTCTCTACACCACGGGCCGGCTGACCTCCGAGATGGTGATCAAGACGGTGCGGATGGGGATTCCCATCCTGGTATCGCGCTCGGGTTTTACCGCATGGGGCGTCGAACTGGCGCGGCAGGTCGGCCTGACGCTGGTCGGGCGCACGCGCGGTAAGCGCTTCATCGCGCTATCAGGCCAGGAACGCATCGTGTTCGACCAGAACCTCGCCTTTGTCGAAGAGGAATCGGCGCGGCACAAGCGCAAGGGCGAAGACCGTGACGAGTGAAGCGACGGCAAGAGCCGCGCTGATAGTACCGGCCGTGCTGCTCGCCGGCGGTCTGGCGCGGCGGATGGGCGGCGGCGACAAGCCGATGCGCACCATCGGTGGCCGCACCATACTCGACCGCGTGATCGCGCGGTTGCAGCCGCAATGCGATGGCCTCATTCTCAATGCCAATGGCGATCCCGCACGCTTTGCCGCGTTCGGGCTGCCGGTGATCGCGGACGGCGTCGCCGATTTTCCCGGGCCCCTGGCCGGCATTCTGGCGGCGCTGGATTGGGCCGCGGCCAACCGGCCGGAGGTCAAGTGGGTGCTGAGTGCCGCGGCGGACTGCCCGTTCCTGCCGCGGGACCTGGTTTCGCGTCTCGTCGGCGCAATGCGCGATGAGAACGCAGAGCTTGCGGTCGCCGTCTCCGACGGCCAGTCGCATCCGGTGATCGGATTGTGGAGCGTGGCGTTGCGCGAACAGCTCCGCCACGCGCTTGTGGTCGAGGACGTCAGGAAGATCGACCGCTGGACCGCGCGCTACCGCCTTGCCACCGTAACCTGGCCGGTCGAGCCGCTCGACCCGTTCTTCAACGCCAACACCATGGACGACATCGCCGAAGCGGAACGGCTGGCGGCGCTGGATGGCGGCTAGGTGGATCCCCCTGTATGCTTTGAACCGGATCGCCGTTCACGGCGACCACTGAACGCCGAGGGTGCTCAGCGGGCGTTGAGATGTCGTCATGATCGAAGTTTTTGGGGCTGTTCTGGTCTTCATCCTGCGGGCGGTTTACTTCGTCCTGGAGATCGTGACGTTTTTCTCAAATCTGAAGCAGTTGGCCCGATGGGCAACCGGCAGCGCCACACTCGTCGACGTGCCTGCGGAACCGAAGATTCTGTCCCCCGCGGCTCGGCGCGCGCTCGAGGAGGCCGAACAGCGCCGAGCTCATGCCGCCAGTGGCTCGGTCCAGGCATCGTAGCCATAGACCCAATCGGTATCGGTCTTTCCGCTGAGCCAGGTATTGGTTCGCGAGGTCTGCTGGACCCGCGCGGTTCGCGCCTTGCGGGTTGCCTCGAACCTTCGAAACGCATTCGGCACGCCATCGCGCTCGACGCCGTCGAGACAGCGTGACAGCACCGCGGCGTCCTCGATCGCCATCGCCGCGCCTTGCGCCATATAGGGCGTCATCGGATGGCAGGCATCGCCGAGCAGCGTCACGTTGCCCTCGCCCCAGCGCTCCAGGGCATTGCGATCGACGATCGCCCATTTGTGCACGTCCGGGCACGCGGCCAGCACCTGTTCGACCTGGCGGTCGAAGCCCGAAAAAGCCTTGCGCAATTCCCTGACGTCGCCCTTGGCCGACCACGACTCGATCCGAAACTCCGGCTCCGGCTGGCTGGTGACGAGATAGATTTCGCTGCGGTCAGGCTTGACGTAGTAGATGACGATGTGCCGGTCCTCGCCCCACCATTTGGTGCAATCGTCAATTTTTTGGCCGCCGAGAAGCGATGCAGGATAGGTGGTGCGGTAAGCGATGCGCCCGGTAAAGTGCACCGGCGAAGTGTCGAACAGGATGTCTCGGACGACGGAGTGAATGCCATCGGCGCCGATGACGGCGTCCGCGATCGCGGTCTCACCATTCGCGAAGGAGAGTCGGACGCCGTCGCTGATCTCGTCGAGTCCGACCAGTTTGTGGTTTAACTTGACGCATTCATCGGGAACGGCGCTCGCCAGCGCCGCATGCAGATCGCCGCGGTGCGCCAGCAGATAGGGCGCGCCGAATTTCTGCTCGGCGCTCTCGCCAAAGATCATCTCGAATTTGACTTCGCCGGTCTTCCAGTCCCGGTTGTTCCAGGAGCGTGGATAGAACGACTGGCTGCGCAATCGTTGCTCGAGCCCCAGCCCGCGCAGCACCTTCATGGCGTTGCAGCCGATCTGGATGCCGGCGCCCAATCGCGCAAATTGCGAGGCCTGCTCATAGACGGTGACGTCGATGCCGACCCGCCGCAGCGCCGCCGCCGACGCGAGGCCGCCCATGCCAGCGCCGATGATTGCAATCGAAAGACGCCGCGTCATGGTCTCCCCGCCATTTCAGGCCGGTCGAAACCCGGCTCTTTCCAGCGCCGCGCGGCCTTCTTCCGCAGGCGCGGCCGGCGCACCTTCAGCCGCTCTATTCCCGCCGCCCGCGCGATCATGAGGTCACGTGCCAGCACGCGCCGCCCCGCCTCGACCACACTGCTGCCAGCGGCAATGCCACCACCGGCCCGGCGCACGCCCTGCCCCGGGATCGCTTCCGCCAGCACCTGCGGCATCGGGCCGGATAGCTCGACAGCATCGGCATCGAGCACGCAATCGCAGCCATCAGGCATGGCGTCACCGGCTTCGACCCAGACCGGCAACGCCGTCAATGGCAGCGGCGAATAGGACGACGCCCCGACAAGATCACGGGCCGGCAACGCAAAGCCGTCGCTGGCGGCGATGTCGTGCGGCGGCTGCGCGCCCAGTGGCGGCATGTCAGCGGCAATACAACGCAGCGCTTCCGCGAGCGGCAGTTCCGCAGGCGTTACCGGCTCGACGCCGTGCAACAGGGCGGCAAGCGCCACATCGAGCGGCGTAAGCGAAGTCGGAAGGCGCTGTTGCGAAATCATGGCCCGCTATGCCCTGAATCGGGCCGGAAATAAACAGAACCGGATACCGCCGGCGGTCGGCCCCCTCCTTCCGGCCAAGTTGACGACGGTCCAAATTAGTTGCAATCGGGACCAATTGGCTTTAGTTGCAAGTGGGACCAATTGGCGGAAAGCAACCGCCTGAAGACACACACGGCCAACGTGCCGATACACAGGGAGAAGAGGGATGCTCGTCAAAAACCTATCCATGCTTGGCGCGCTTGCGGCCGCGATGCTGGCGTCGCCTGCGGCGCTCGCGCAACTTTCAGATGACATCGTCAAGATCGGCGTTCTCACCGATATGAACGGCCCGGCGGCGACGCCAACCGGTCAGGGCTCGGTCACGGCCGCGCAGATGGCGATCGACGATTTCGGCGGCAAGGTGCTGGGCAAGCCGATCAGCCTGATCGTCGGCGACCATCAGCTGAAACCGGATATCGGCGGCGGCATGGCGCGGCGCTGGTACGATGTCGACCAGGTCGACCTGATCGTCGACGTTCCGGTGTCGGCGGTCGGCCTTGCGGTACAGAACGTCGCCAACGAGAAGAAGAAGCTGTTCATCACGCACTCGACCCTGGCCGCGGATTTCCACGGCAAATTCTGCTCACCTTACGCCATCCAGTGGGTGATCGACACCCGCTCGCTCGCGGCCGGCACCGCGCAGGCGGTGGTGAAGCGCGGCGGCAACAGCTGGTTCTTCATCACCGATGATTATGCGTTCGGCCACGCGCTCGAACGCGACGCCTCCGCCGTGGTCACCGCCAATGGCGGCAAGGTGCTGGGTTCGGTGCGACCGCCGCTTGCGACCCCCGACCTGTCGTCCTTCGTGCTGCAGGCGCAGGCTTCCAAGGCCAAGATCATCGGCATCGCCGCCGGCCCGCCCAACAACATGAACGAGATCAAGACCGCCTCGGAGTTCGGCGTCTTGAAGGGCGGCCAGCAGATGGCGGCATTGCTGGCGCTGATCACCGACATTCATTCGCTCGGATTGCCGGCGGCGCAGGGCCTCTTGCTGACGACCTCGTTCTACTGGGACATGGACGACAAGACCCGCGAATGGTCGAAGCGCTATTTTGCCAAGATGAACCGGATGCCGACGATGTGGCAGGCCGGCGTCTATTCCTCGGTGATGTATTATCTCAACGCCATCAAGGAGGCGGGTACCGACGAGCCGCTGAAAGTCGCGGCGAAGATGCGCGAAAAACCGATCGAGGACTTCTTCTCCCGCAACGGCAAGCTGCGCGAGGACAATCTGATGGTGCATGACCTCTGGCTGGTCGAGGTCAAGAAGCCGGAAGAATCGAAATATCCGTGGGACTATTACAAAATCCTGGCCAAGATCCCCGGCGACGAGGCGTTCGGGCCGATTGATCCGGCATGTGCGATGGCGAAGAAGTAGATTCTCACCATCGTTGCGACACTACACTCCACCGTCGTCCCGGCGAAGGCCGGGACCCATAATCCCGGTCATCTGTTGTTGGAAAAAGCCGTCGACCATTTGTGCTTAACAATAACTGCCGCGGCGTATGGGTCCCGGCTCAAGGCCGGGACGACGTGTTGAGAGAGCAGCGCCCTACTTTACCACCCCGACCTCGCGGAAATATTTCAGCACGCCCGGATGGATCAGCTGCAGATTGGGCGCAGCGGCGGCCGTGTTCACGGCCGTTGTCTCGCAGGCCTGCGGCAGTTTCTTGCACAACGACCCCTCCGCGCCGTGCAGCGTTTTCGCCAGCCGATACGCGACATCATCCGGCAGGCTTTCGCGCGCGAGGACAAAACTCCATGAGCCGATCGAATCGATCGCCGCCGGCTGGTTCGGGTAGCTGTTGGCGGGCACTGTCAGCGGCTTGAGAAAGGTATGCTTGGCGCGGACCCTGGCGATCTCGCCGGCGTCGGGCGCGATGAAGCGGGCGCCGCCGGGGCTTTCCGCCATGCTCTTGAACCCGGGCCAGCCGATGCCCGCGCCCCACAGCGCCGCGGCACGGCCGTCCTGCACCATGGCCGGACCGTCGCCGGCGCGGTCGAGATAGATCGACTTGAAATCCTCGTCCTGCTTCAGCCCGATGCCGTCGAGCATGTATCGCGACAGGATCGGCAGACCCGAGCCCCTGGCGCCGAACGCCACGGGCTGGCCGACGAGATCGCGAATGGTCTTGTAGGGGCTGTCGGCGCGCACCACGAACATGCCCGGGCTGGAATACATCGCGGTCAGGATCTTCAGCCTGGTCGGCGCCCGCCCGATGCCCATAAAGGCCTCGTAGGAAGGCTCCCCCGCCACCAGGGCGATATCGAGCCCGTCGGTCTCGAGCAGCGGAATGTTCTCGCTGCTGCCCTTGGTGTTGCGCGGCTCGATCGACAGCGTCGGATCGGCGGCGTTCATGACTTCCGCGAACCCATTGCCATAGACCGGGAAGCCGCCGCCCGGTGTCGCAGTGCCAAGGCTGATGGTTGTTTTTGGTATGGCCTTGCTTCCATCTTGCGCCGCCGCGCCGCCTGCCAGCAGGAGAACGCCGGCGCAGACGATATGAGCGAGTTTCATGTTTGGCCTCAAGCGTTGCTCCCCGGGGACGTCTAATCAACGCGCAGCGGAGGTTGCAGGCAAGTGTTGACTTTTATGAAGTTCGGCAAGTCACGGGCGAGACCGGGAATTGGCGCAATAGGGTGGAATTGCCTGCGTTTGGGTAGATTAACCCCGGCATTGCGGGATTGCGATCACCACTGTAAACGATGCCCGCACCGTTGCTGGCCGCCTCAAAACGGCCGCTCGCGGCGGGGCCTGTAGCTCAATGGTTAGAGCCGGCCGCTCATAACGGTCTGGTTGCAGGTTCGAGTCCTGCCGGGCCCACCAGCCTTCGCTCGCGAAGCGAGTGAAGGCTGCCGCGCCGAAGCCCACTTGGGCGAAGGCGGGCGCGGCCGCGAGCTACGGCTCGGCAGGCCACAGGCCCTTCGGGCGACGCGTGGCGCAGCCACGCAGGGCCGAGGGGTGAAGCGTGGTGTCCGGCGTAGCTTGAGCGCAGCGAAAGCGAAGACGGACTGGAAGCGTCAACCTAGGGCCTTCCAGCCTCAAGCCACCGCGCCCTCGATCGGTGAGAATGGCATGCCGAGGCTTCTGGCCACCGGCTCGCAGGTCAGCCGGCCCCGGTAGACGTTCAGACCGGCGCGCAAATGCGGGTTCTCGAGCACGGCCGCAAACCCCTTGTTGGCGAGCGCCAGACCAAAAGGCAGCGTGGCATTGTTCAGCGCCTGGCTGGAGGTCAGCGGCACAGCACCCGGCATGTTCGCGACGCAGTAATGGATGATGCCCTCCACCTCAAAGGTTGGATCAGAGTGGGTGGTCGGGTGCGAGGTCTCGAAGCAGCCGCCCTGGTCGATCGCGACATCCACGATCACGACCCCCTTGCGCATCGAACCCAACATCTCCCGCGTCACCAGTTTCGGCGCGCTCGCTCCCGGGACGAGCACCGCACCGATGACGACATCGGCGGCAAACACCTCTTCCTCGATGCTGTCGATGGTCGAGAATTTCGTGCGAACGCGCCCCTCGAACAGTTCGTCCAGCTCGCGAAGGCGGCCGATCGAACGGTCGAGAATGGTGACCTCGGCGCCAAGGCCGACCGCCATGCGGGCCGCGTGCGTCCCGACGACTCCGCCTCCAATCACCACGATGCGTGCCGGCTGGACGCCCGGCACGCCCCCGATCAACAGGCCCCGGCCTCCCGCATGCCGTCGCAACGCCGCGCCGGCCGCTTCGATCGCAAGCCTGCCCGCCACTTCGCTCATCGGCGCCAGCAGCGGCAGGCCGCCATGGGCATCCGTCACGGTCTCATAGGCGATTGCGGTGCATCCGGACGCGATGAGGCCCTTGGCCTGGTCGGGATCGGGCGCCAAATGCAGGTATGTGAAGAGAATCTGGTCTTGCCGCAGTTGCGACCATTCCGATGCTTGAGGCTCCTTGACCTTGACGATCATCTGGCTGGACGCAAACACCTCGCGGGCGGAGTCCAGCACAGTAGCACCGGCCTTGCGATAAGCATCATCCGTCGCGCCGATGCCGGCGCCGGCATTGGTCTCGACCACGACGCTGTGCCCCGCCGCCACATATTCGCGAACGGCCCCCGGCGTCAGACCGACACGGTATTCGTGCGTCTTGATCTCCCTGGGTACACCGATCTTCATGGCAACCTCCGCTGTATGGCACGCCTCCTTTTCTAGGCGGGAACAGCGGTTTATTTCCCGGCGAAACTTGCGCACGTACCGGCAAATAGTGCAGAAATTCAACGAGATTTGGCACTATGGCGCAGGATTTCAAACATATGGACCATGACAAGATCGACATGACGATTCTCGCCGAACTCAGCGCCAACGCGCGGGTCAGTCAGACCGAACTGGCGGACCGGGTGGGACTTTCGAGCACCGCGATCGCGCGGCGGCAACGCGCTCTGGAAGACGAAGGATATATCAGAGGCTATCAGGCCATCCTCGATCCGAGCCGGTTTGGCCTCAACACGACCGTGCTGGTCCGAATCGCGCTCAACAGCCAAAGCGACGAGGCGCTGAAATCGTTCGAAGCCGCCGTCGTCAACTGCCCGTCGGTGATCCGCACGTTTCTGATGTCGGGAAACGACGACTATCTCCTGATCGTGCTGGCGCGCGATATCGAAGACTTCGAGAGGATTCACCGGACCGAACTGTCGCGCCTGCCGCACGTCTCGCGCATCCAGTCGAATTTCGCGCTTCGCGAGATCATCGATCGCGCGGTTCCCCTGGCGATCTTCGGAAAACCCGGGCGTCCGGCACGAAAGCAGATCAGAAAACGGGCCGACTAACGCAGGTAGACCCATGCCCGGCGGCCGGCCACCGGCAACGACCCGCCGCCGTTGCGTAAAACCCCTCGCTCGAGGATTGCCGTCTCGTCAGGCCCGGCGCCGTCGAGAAAGACTTTCACCGCGGTGCGGGCCCGCAAATCGATCTCGGAAAGCGTTGGTATCGCGCCGAGCTGAAGCACAGCTTCCAGGTGAATGTTGCCATAGAGCATGCCGAGGAACTGGCGGGCTCCGGCTTCGCAATCCGCAAGATCGATCTCGCCGGCCTGCTTTGCGCTTGCAAGAATATTTGTCAGGACCTCGATCGCCCGCTTTGGGCCATGCTGCGCGTAGACCCGCGTCGCATTCGGGTAGCGGTCCGCTTCGAGGATGGCGGTGTAACAAACCTCCAGCAAGGCCGGCGTCATCATCGTCTCGAGCAGATTGCGCCCGATGATGATGAGCAATTCCCTGAGCGGCAGGGAAAGCTGGTCGGCACTGACACTCAGGGCATTGGACGAGTACTGGCTGACGACCTTGGCGAACTGGTCGACCAGAAGCTGCTCCACGTTCTCGCGCCGCGTTGTCTTCTCGCGGAGCAGTTCCTTGTAGAGACCGTGCGGCGTCCATGTCCAGCTCGGCCGCCCAAGCACGAACGCCGTGATAACAGCGCAATTCGACCAGCCGCGCATCTGGCTCGCTTTACCGGGGACCTGCTCGCGGACGCGAAGAATATCGCCCGTCCCACCCCAGCGAAGAAATTTGACGGCATCGGCCGGCGGCAGGATCGTCACCATCATACGGGTCCACCACGGCTCCACGAGCAGCCAGCTCCCGGTGTTCGTCGGCCGCATGGCAAAGACGTGCTTGTGCTTGTGATGGACGAACCGATGCCACCATTGCCGTTTCAGGCCGGGGACGAAGCAAATGATCCAGTCGACGGGCTCGACCGTCACCAGCGATCCATGCTCGTCGGCGCAGTTGGCCAGATCCGACGGGACATCGTCGACGACCTTCAGGGGTAATGGCCTGTCGCTGCTCCGCGCCAGCCAGGACTGGCTCGCACGGGCAGTATCAAATGGCGCGTTCATATCTGACGCTCCTCGCGCTTGCACATCCATGCAGGAACCTTTCAACGCCGGCCTTGACGCGGTCGGCGGTTGTCCCGTTCTGGCTTGTCACGGGATTCAGCATCAATGCCTGGTAGAGCGGCTCCCTTAGCAGTCCCATCAATTGCTCCGCGCATACCTGCGCGTCCGATATCGACAGGATTCCTCTTTCATTGGCCTCCGACAGAAACTCCCGCAGCCTCCTTGTGACGATCTCCGACCCTGCCTCGTACAGCCGCTTCTTGAGAGACGGGTTGCGCGCAGCTTCGGCCATCATCATCCGGACGAACCCGACCAGGGTGGTCGAATATTCTCGCGAGGCAACGAGTCCGAAGGCGACAAGGGTATCTCGAACATCGTCAAGGGTATTTGGACGCACCCTCCTCATCAATGGCTGCGATATGAACAGGGCTTCGTGCTCGGCAACCGCGACGACGAGATCGTCGATACTTTCGAATGCCGACCAGATATCTTCTTGCGAATATCCGCTACGATGAAAAATATTGTCGAGGCCGCCGGGCGCGTCGCCGGGATGAGCGAGGGCCTCGCTGATCGCCGACACGATGTCGGAGCGAGAGTCCTGTCTCGATTCGGTGTCGTCCGCTCGAGCGGACGTGGAACGTCTCATGTTACGGCTCCTCGCTTCGGGATGACTGCGCGGCGTGCGCTTTGGCGTAGCGGTGGAATCCGATCTTGATGGAGACCAGCACGGGCGCGGCGATGACGAAAAGCACCGCGACGGCATTGAACGCGGTGTCGAAGGCGATCACGGTCGACTGACCCATGACGGCCCTGCCCAGCAGGCTCGTCGCCGCCCGGCTGGCGGCCACGGCGTCCATTCCTCGCGCCGCGAGCATGGCGGTCATCGCCGTCAGCCGCTCGCTCACCGCAGGAACGCCCGCGGTGACGCTGGCGCCGAGCACCGCAACATTGCCGGCGACGTTATGGTCGATCAGTGTCTGCAGTCCGGCTACCCCCATCAGACCGCCCAGCTGGCGACCCGCATTGAAGAGACCGATGCCGGACGCACGTTTGTGGTCATTGAGATGGCTGAAAGCGATCAGCGTGATGGACAGAAACAGGAAGCCGAGGCCGAGGCCCCGCAACAGGATGGCTGCCATCATGTCGTGCGCGCCGCTTTCGCTGGTCGAGCCTGACAGCATCCACATCGCAATCATGATCATCAGGATCCCAACGGGCACTGTAGCGACCGGAGGAACGCGGCGAACCTGGAAGAGGAAAGCGGCTATGAGGAGCGTGCCGATGAAAAATGCGCCGCTCGGCAACAAGAGCAGGCCGGCGTCGGTAGGCCTGAACGCGAGAACGGAAACGGCAAAGGACGGGATCAGGAACGCGCTCCCGAACAGCGCGGCGCCGGCGACAAAGCTGACAATGAAGGCGAAGGAAAAATCCTCCGTTCGGAACAAGGTGAAATCGAGCAGGCCCCGCCCTTTGGCGATCACCTGGTGGCCGAGAAACAGCAGCAGGGCGGCGGCGCCCAGCACCGTCAGCCACAGGATGCGAGGTTCCTCGAACCAGCGCCATCGGTTGCCCTGATTGAGAACATAGGTGAAGCAGAGAAATGCGACTGACATCAGCGAGAAGCCGATCCAATCAAACGGACGGCGCACGGCCGCAGCGGGCTTCGGGGCGTCCGCGATCAACAGTAGGCCGGCCGCTGCCAGGGCCACCGGAACGACGCTGACGAAAATCCATGTCCAGGACTGGCTGTCGAGCAACCATCCCTGGAGCGCCGGGGCGATGGTCCCGGGAGCGACGACCGATCCCATCGCAAACAGGGCTTGAAGGATCGGTTGGTGGGCGCGCGGATAGGCGAGAAAAATGATCGCCTGGCCGCCGATCAGCAAGGTGCCTCCGGAGAAGCCCTGTATCATGCGCAGTGCGACCAACAGGTCCAGCCGGGCCGTGATGACGGCAATGCCGCATGCCGCGCCCATCACCAGCGTTGAGCCGATGATCAGTTTGTGCGGATCGACACGGCTCATCAGCCAGGGGGCGGTCATGAACCCGATCAGTTTCATCGCGGTGTATCCGATGTCCAGCCAGGCGGCCTCGTCGGGAGTTGCGTAGGTGTCGCCGATGATATAGCCGCGCCCGAGCGACAGCACGGTGCCTGCGATCGCCTCCGTCAGCGTCGCAAGCACGACACCCACGACAAGAAGCGATCCGGTCGCAGATCTGTCGCGGCTCGGCGTATCGGCGACTACAGCGGTCATGAGCCGCTCCTCCGGTCGACCTCGACCCGCGCGGACAGGCCGGGCACGAGGCGGCCCGGCAATGGGTTGCTGGCAAACCGGATCTTCACCGGCACGCGTTGAACGACACGAATGAAGTTGCCTGTCGCGTTGTCAGCGGGAAGCAGACTGAAGGCAGACCCGCTGCCCGGCGCAAAGCTGTCCACCAGGCCTTCGATCGTCTCATGCGGATAGCCGTCGACCTTGATGCGAACGCGCTGGCCGGGCCGGATATGTTCGATCTGGGTTTCCTTGAAGTTCGCCACGACCCAGACGTCCTTGACCGGAACGATGTCGAGCAGGGAGGCGCCCGGCGCGACCAGCCGGCCGATGCGGACCTGGCGGTTGCCGATCACGCCGTCGACCGGCGCATGCACCACCGTGTTGTCGAGATCGATCTGGGCGAGATCGCGTGCGGCCTGTGCCTGCGCCACGGCAGCAACGGCAGCCTCGCGCTGGGTGGCAAGAACGGCAATGCGCTGCTGCTGGGCCTCCACCATCGCCGACGCCGCCGACACGCCCGCCTCGGCCCTCGACAGCGCCGCATCGCTTTCATCGACCGCGGCCTGGCTGACGGCGTTGGTGCGGATCAGTTCGCGGCGGCGGTCGGAGGCCTTGGTCGCCAGATTCTTCTCGGCCACGGTCGAACGTCGCTGCGCTTCGGCCTGCCGAACCAGCGCGTGCTGAAGCTGGATGTCGGCATCGACATTGGTGAGGCGGGCCTGCGCAGCTTCGACGTTCGCCACGGCTTGCGCCAGTTTTGCGCGATAGTCCCGGTCGTCGATCCGGAAAAGGACGTCACCCGCCCGAACGGTCTGGTTATCCTCGACCTCGAGGGACGTGACGTAGCCCGCAACCTTTGGGGCGAGCGAGGTCACGTCACCGCGGACATACGCGTTGTCGGTCGACGTCTCGCCGATCGAACGAGCCCTCCATCCCGTAGCGACGATCACCACTGCGCCGAGGCACAGCAGCAAGCCAATAATCTTCTTCTTGTTACGCTGCATGATGGCCTCCGGTAATGAGTGTTACCAATTGACCTCTATGGTAATGATCGTTACCAGTCAAGCGATGGATCGGGATGGATGAATGGCTGTGGCTAAGAAAGGGCGCCCGAACGGTCGCCGGGAGACCCTGCTTCGCGCTGCGGCTGAGGTGTTTTTTGAACAGGGCTACGCGGCGACGAGCATCGACGCGATCATCGAACGCGCCGGTGGTTCGAAACGCAACATCTACAATGAATTCGGCAACAAGCAGGGCCTGTTCTCCGCCATCGTCAAGGAAAACGCGGACAGGGTGCTTTCGACGCTGGTCATCGAGCAGACCGAAGGCAACGATCTGCGGGCGACGCTGACGGCGTTTGGTCGGCATCTCATGTGCGTTTACATGTCGCCGACCTTGATCGGCATCTATCGAATTGCCGTCACCGAGGCCAATCGCTTTCCCGATCTCGTGAAGTCGTTTTACGAGCAAGGCCCCGGCCGGGCTACGTCCCGGCTCGCGGAGGTCCTTGAAGCCGCCAACAAGCGAGGGGACATCCGGACGGATGATTGCTCGCGAACGGCCGGGCACTTTGTCGGCATGATCCGCGACAACCTTCATCTGCAGGTCGTTCTCGGGCTGCGCGCGGCGCCGTCGGATCGAGAAATCCAGGCGGCGGTCGGTTCGGCCGTGGAGGTCTTTCTGAATGGTGTTCGACCTGGCCGGAGCAAGTAGACAGCTTGCATTCGTCGTCTTCGGCATCGAGCCATTTACCGGACGGCCGCGCCGGGTATTGATACCGATCATCATTTTCTCCCTTATGTGAGGAAATGCTCATCGTCTTGCCTACCGTGCAGTCCATCCGCCATCGACGGAGATCGTCGTACCTGTGATCTGCTCCGCAGCAGGCGAGCACAGGAAAGCGACGGTGCCGCCAAGCTGCTCCGGCGAGGCGAAATCCAGCGACGGCTGCTTCTCGGACAACAGCTCTTCGGCGGCTTGCTTCTGGCTGATGCCGCGCTGGGCTGCGATGTCGCTGATCTGCTTCTCCACCAGCGGCGTTCGTACCCAGCCGGGACAGACCGCATTGCAGGTGACGCCGGTCCCGGCGGTCTCCAGGCCGACCACCTTGGTCAGGCCGACCATCCCGTGCTTGGCCGCGACGTAGGCGGCCTTGTGCGTCGAAGCGACGAGGCCGTGTGCGGAAGCGATGTTGACGATCCGTCCCCAGCGCTGCTTTTTCATCTGCGGCACCGCCGCCGCAATGCCGTGGAATGCCGCCGACAGGTTGATCGCGAGGATTGCATCCCACTTGGCCGCCGGAAACTCATCCACCGGCGCGGTGAACTGGATGCCGGCATTGTTCACGAGGATGTCGAGGCGCCCGAATTTCGCGATCGTCGCGGCAATCAACCCGCGCACGGCGTCGCCCTTCGACATATCGGCGCCGTCGTAGACGACGCGCACGCCGTGCTCGCGTTCGATCGCGCTGCGGATCGCCTCGATCTCGCTGGCCTCGCCAAAGCCGTTCAACACCAGATCGGCGCCGGCCTTCGCCAGCTCCCTGGCGATGCCAAGGCCGATGCCGCTGGTCGATCCGGTGACGATCGCTACCTTGCCCTTCAACATGAGATTTCCTTTCAGGTGCTTTGAGAAATGAAACCCAGCCGGGGCTCAGTCGCGGCGATGCACGTCGTGCGTGACGATGCCGAGTTCCGGTGCCGGCGGGTCGAGGCGGTGCGGGTCGGCCAGCGTGCGGCGGATGTCTTCGAGCCCGCTCTGCCAATGCGTACGCATCGCGCTCAACCCGAACTCGTAGTCCCTCGAATGGCCTTCGTAGATCTTGGACTGGTAGATCAGGTGAACGATGTTGTAGGAGCGATGGCGCGCCATATCGGCGATGGCGCGGATTTCCGGCTTCGCCTTTGCGCTGGCCGGCAGCTCCTCCATGGTCCGCTGCAACGCCTGACGCATCTTCTGCATCCGCAGCACCTGGTCGGTGACGGCGCGCGTGCGGCTCGAATATTGGATGTCCTTCTGCCGGCTCGACACCTCCATCAAGTCCTGAGGGACGCGGCCCCTGGCCGACCAGAGATCGATCTGGAATGTCAGCGTGTCAGATGGCTCGCCGGACAGCACGCGCGATAGCGGCGTATTCGAAACCACACCGCCGTCCCAATAGTGCTCGCCTTCGATTTCGACGGCGGGGAATCCCGGCGGCAGCGCGCCGGAAGCCATGAAATGCTTCGGTCCCAGCCGGCGTTCGGCGGTGTCGAAATAGGTCAGATTGCCGGTGCGGATGTTGACCGCGCCGACGCTGACGCGCACTTCGCCCGAGTTCAACCGGTCGAAATCGACGAGCCGTTCCAGCGTCTGTTGCAATGGCGCGGTGTCGTAGAAGCTGGTCGCGGCATCGCCCGTGAACGGCGACCACAGCGGCGACGGGAAGCGCGGCTTGAAGAAGCCGGGCTGGCCCTGGACCAGCGCCCGCGTTGCCGCCAACCTGTTGCGCACCGAGTTGATATCGAAGGCAAAGGGCAAGGCGTTGGCCAGCCCCTCGCCGGCGGGCCACTCGATCGAAAAGGCACAGATCGTCTCCCAGAACTCGCGCAACCGCTGCACGCGCTCGGCTTCGGGCGAGCCGGCGATGATAGCGGCGTTGAGGGCGCCGATCGAGATGCCGGCCAGCCAGTTCGGCCGGATGCCGGCCTCGTGCAGGCCCTCATAGACGCCGGCCTGATAGGCTCCAAGCGCGCCGCCGCCTTGCAGCACCAGAGCGACGACATCGTACGGCAGCGGCCTTTCTTGCTGCGGCACCGGACTGGATCGTTCACGCATCACGTTCAACATTGCCAAAACTCCCTGCATTGTGGCTGACCCGATCAGCCGGCATTCGCTTCGATCAGGATTTCGGACCCGGTCCCGCGTCGACGTAGCGTCGCGCCAGGCGCCAGATAGTCGTGGACCACGGTGCCAAGCCCGAGCGTGAGGTCGGCAACAACGTGCTTGGCGGACAGCACCTCAAGCACCGGCAGCTCGGCGACGGGAGCGAGCGCATGCGAGCACAGGTCGAGCGCCGCCGGCCCGGTCCAGGCACCCTTCACCGTGATGTCCTCGAGGTGGAAGCGCACCAGCTCGCAAATACGTGCCGTGCCGTCGACATGCGGGATGATCTTGAGCAGAAAGTTGGGTGCGGCGAGCTTTCTGGCCTCGACCGTTGTGTCGAGGGCGCGGTGCTTGTAACCCATGGTGCCGGTGGCGATGCGGACCGAGCCGTAGTTCAGCGTGCCGACCAGCGTGTCGGTCTCGACCGCCAGTTTCGGCTGCGCCAGCTTCTTGGGAAAGCCCCACAGTTCGCGCCCGCCGGCAATGGGCGGATGATCATTGAGGAACATCTGATGCACGAAGCTGCCGGCCTCGCCGCGGTAGGACACCGGGATGACCTGACCGCTTTCGGTGTAGTCGCCGAAGCCGGTTGAATCAGGCATGCGGATGAACTCGTAATTCACCACCGGCTCGGTCAGCTCAAGCGGCTCCGGCACCACCCGGCGCAGCGCCTCGGGATCGGTCCGGTAGCGAATGATGAAGTACTCGCGGTTGATGAACCGGTACGGGCCGGGAGGAAAAGCCGAGTTCGTCAGCGGCATGGCGAACGCAGTCGCGCGCACGGTCTCGTGTTTCATCGAGGTCGAACTCCAAGAGGATTTTGGGTGAGCGGGCCGCGCTCCGGCGGCGGTAACGCGGCCCGTATCGGATCAAGCGCTTGCGACGCGCCCTCGTTCAGGCCGTGCGGTCAGTAGTCCCAGAAGACCGGCACCCAACGAAAGGCGTCGCCTTCGACTGCCACATGGCCGACGGACGGGAACGGCAGGTGAGTTGCCACCAGCAGCCCGCGGGTCTCAGCCAGTTCTCGCAAAAGACCGATACGAACGCGGGCCGACTCCTCGGGGTCGTGTTCGAAGCCGTTGTACCACTCGGGGTGCTCGAACCCGACCGCGAACACGAGGTCGCCGGCGAACGTCAGCCGGTCGCCGCCGGACACCACGCGGACCACGCTGTGCCCGGGGGTGTGGCCGCCGGTGCGAGTGACGACCACTCCCGGCGCCACCTCGTACTCCTCCTCGAAGGTGCGCAGCTGGCTGCGGTACTCTTTCACGAACCGCTTGGCTGTCGATCGAAGCGCGTCCGGGAATCCGGGCGGCATGGAGACGTGGGAGAAATCGGGCGCCTCCCAGAACTTGACCTCGGCGGCCGACACGTGGATCCGCAGATCCGGACGCAGCTGCTCCTTGACCCCGTCGACGAGCAGCCCGCCAATGTGGTCCATGTGCATGTGCGTCAGCACCACGTCGGTCACGGACGCAAGATCGATGCCGGCCGCCTCCAGTCGCTTGATCAGCTGCCCGGCCCGCGGCAAGTGCAAGTCAGGATCTAACCCAAGCCCGGCGTCGACGAGGATGGTCCGGTCGCCGCTGCGCACCACGACCACGTTGAGCGCCCAATCGTAAGCGTCCGGCGGCAGGAACATGTCCTTCAGCCAGGTCGCCCGGACGGCCGGGTCGATGTTGTGTGCGAGCATGGCGGTCGGGAGCGGCAGAACGCCGTCGCTGACCACCAGCACCTCAATGTCGCCGACCTGCACCGCGTAGCGCGACGGAACCAATTCGGTGGGCCCCGGTGCAGCGGGGTGTGAGGTGTTGGCCAAGCTTGTGTCTAGGTTCATGTTTGTCTCCCGTTTCAAGGTGAAGTTTACTGGCTGGTCTTCGTTGAGCGGGCCGCGCAGCCAGCGCGGAACGCGGCCCGTTTCGCGTGAAGGGTCTAGAAGAAGCCACTCACATCAGTCACGCGCTCCGGATCGGCCGAGGCCAGCGCGGCAGCACGCTCGGCCTTCGGCGGATAGATCCAGACAGTGTTGATTTCCTGCTTGGTCTTCTTGCCGACGTCGCCGACCATCCCGACCTTGCGCTCCCAACCGACCGTGAACAGCGCGCCGGCCTCTCCGAGGTCGAGACAGGTGACGTATCCCTCCTGGTGATAGGGCTTGGTCGGAACGCCGAGCAATTCAGCGGCGGCATTGTTGCCGGCAAAGGCGCCCATCCGCGTGGCGTGCTGGCACGACATCAGCGCGTAATTGCCGACATCGTCGCTGGCTGCTCTGGCGGCATCGCCGGTGGCGAACACGCCGGGCACCGACGGCACGCGCAAATCCCGATCGACCAGCAGCCGGCCAAAATTGTCGCGCTCGGCCGGGATCTGCTGGGTCAACGGGGCGGCACGAATGCCGGCCGCCCAGATCAAGGTCTCGGTTTCGATGTGTTCGCCGTTGGAAAGCGTGACGCCGGATTTGTCCAGCGACGCGACACCGGCGCCGAGCCGGGTCTCCACGCCGACCTTGCGCAGGGCCTCTTCAATGACGGGGCGCGGACCCGCGCCCATATCCGGAGCGATCGCGCTGTTCCGATCAACGATGATGACGCGCGTCTTGGTATCCTTGCCGAAGATCGCACGAAGCCGAGTGGGCATCTCCGTCGCCGCCTCGATGCCGGTGAACCCGCCGCCGGCAACGACGACCGTGTTGCGCCCGTTCATTGCCGGCCGATCCGGCAGGCTGTGCAGGTGCCGGTCGAGGGCAATCGCATCGTCGAGTTGGTCGACGCTGAAGCCGTGTTCGGCAAGGCCGGGAATATTCGGGCGGAACAGCCGGCTGCCGGTGGCCACGACCAGCCGATCGTAGGAGAGACTCTTCTTCGCGCCCTTGGCGGCGACGATGTTCACCGTCCGGGCCTTGGTGTCGATGGTCTCCGCGCTGCCTTGCACGTAGACCACATCGACCGCCTTGAGCACATCCAGCAGCGGCGCGGTCAGCGTTTCGGGTTTCGGTTCGTAAAGCCGAGGGCGAACCACCAGCGTCGGCTCTGGCGCAACCAGCGCGATCTCGAGCTGTTCGGGGGAAACGCCCTGGATGTCGCGCAGGCGGGCGGCGGAAAGTGCAGCGTACATGCCGGCGAAGCCGGCGCCTATGATAACCAATCGCATGTGATCTACTCCTGTGGTTGATCTTCCCAGATTTCCACGCGTTACCGCCGCTGCAGCTCATTGGCGGCAGCAATCGACGACGACGCGAAGACGTGAAACGAAGGTGACGGGCCCCTATGGAGGGGAGCAGTCCAGCATGAGCGGCATGGGCCGCTCACATACCGCGCGGCAGCTTTTGGAACTGCGTGTCGAGCCGCGTTGAAAGACGATCGATTGAACGGGATTCGGCCAGCTCTTGAAGATTTCGGCGCCGTCGTTGATCACGATGGAGCTCATCGGATTTTTACCTTGGGTCGCTTGCGCCGGATTTTCCACTTCCTCGCCCGTCGGTGAGGTGAAGCGCACCGTCAACGAAAGGCCGTAGATGAGGGCGCTCGCGACCACTCTTCGTCGTGACGTGATCGCATTTGGGCCGACGAAATTCTTCCAGGCCATTGTCTATCTCCCTCGTTCTCGGCGTAACCATCGCATGGTCTTTGTTTAGCGGACCAAACCGCTGACTGCCCCAGAGCGATTGACGTACCTGTAGAGAGATTGCTGCTAACGCGTGCGCCTCCGCCAATCGCTCGGGGTCTCGCCGGTCAGCTTCCTAAATGCCGCGGCGAAGGCGTTTTGGGAGGCGTAGCCAAGCGTCGCTGCGATCGAGACGACCGACGTGTCGGTGTCGCGCAGCATGTTCATGGCCTGCTCGAGCCGGTGCTGGCGCAGCCATGCGTGAGGGGAAAGCCCGGTGCTTTCCTTGAAGGCACGGCAAAAGTGGAAGCGCGACAGCCCGGCATCCGAAGCCAGCGCTGCAAGAGATACGTCCGCATCGCTGTCCGAGCGCAGGCGTTCGATGGCGCGGCGCAGTACCGTGGGCGCGAGGCCGCCTATGGTCGGCTGGACCGCGATTGGCGAGCCAATGTGCGCAGCCAGGAGGTGCGTGGCCAGGACGTCTGTCAGCTGATGCCTGAACAGGGTATCCAGTGCGGCACTGCCTCCAATCATATCCGCCGCGCTCAAGAGCAATCGGGACGCGGTGAGATCGGGATGTCCCGTCCGTTCCAGGAGATCGCCGGGAGCGGCGATATCGGCTTCGCCGGCGACGCGTTGGAGCGTCGTGGGCGGAAGATAAAGCTGAACGACATTGACCGGGCCGGGAATATCCCATCGGGCGCTTGAGCCGGCGGGAATGATCGTCACAACCCCGGAACGCGCCGTTCCGATCGCCACTGATCTTCCCGACCGTCGCTCCAGCTGTTGCAGGCCGGTCGGGTAAGTCATGATGACGTGATCAGCCATGGGCTCGACGACGTCATGCAGCGCATTGTGCTTCCAATGCGCGATCGCTCCACTGGACGGATCGGAAGCCTGGCGCAGCGGAGCGGTCTTGAGCACGCGCGCCATCTCCACACCGGCAGGACGCCGGTCGGCATTCGGCAAATCGCGTTGGTGTGCCGTGGAAGCGCCTGGTTGATTTTTCTGCGAAGAATCGCGCAAAATTGGCTTGCAGCTCATGACTTGTCCTCGCCATTGAGGGCGGTCGGTTATTCGCAGAGCGTTCGCTGCTATCGCGTACGCCGTCTCCACTCGCCCGGTGTTTCGTTGGTCAGCTTCCGGAATGCGGCGGCGAACGCGGTCTGGGAGGAATAACCGAGCGCGGCTGCGATAGAGACGACGGAATCGTCAGTGTCGCGCAGCATGTTCATGGCCTGCTCGAGCCGGTGCTGGCGCAGCCAGGCATGGGGCGAAAGCCCGGTGCTTTCCTTGAAGGAACGGCAGAAGTGGAAGCGCGATAGCCCGGCATCGGACGCCAGCGCCGCGAGTGAGACGTCCGCATCGCTATCCGAGCGCAGGCGCTCGATGGCGCGGCGCAGCACTGAGGGCGACAGCCCACCCAGGGTCGGTTGGAACGTGGTTGGCGAGCCGGTGTGCGCAGCCAACAGGCGCGTGGCCAGCAGGTCCGTCAGTTGATGCCTGAACAGCGTATCCAGGCGCCCATTTCCCTCCATGGCATCGGCCGCGGTCAGCAGCAATCGGGATGTAATGGGATCGGGATGCGCCGTTCGCTCCAAGAGATCGGTTGGTGCGGCCGTGTCGGCTTCGCGGGCCACGCGCTCCAGCATTGCGTGCGGAAGATAGAGCTGAACGACATCAACGGGTTTCGGAATATCCCATCGCGAGCTCGATCCTTCCGGAATGATGATCACGACCCCGGGACGAAACGTTCCAATCGCAACCGATTTTCCGGTCCGCCGCTCCATGCGCTGCATCATGCCGTTGTAGGCCATGATGACGTGATGGGTCATGGGCTCGACGACGTCGTGCAAGGGCTCATGTTTCCAGTGGGCGATCCCGGCACCGGAGGAATCCAGAGCCATGTGAAAGGGCGTGGTTCCGAGCACACGCGCCATCTCCGCATCGGCAGGACGTCCATCGGCATTCGGCAGGTCACTCCGGCGCGCTTCAGACGCGACCGGCAGATCCTCCGAAGGTTCGCGCAAGTTCGGCTTGCTCATGGTCTCGTGCTCACTTTAACCATTGTCTCTTGGAGACCTACAGGATGATGGCAAACGCCGCGTGACGGTATCATGCGGCGCGTCTGATCCCGCTGGCCCGGCGAATAGATCAACCTGTACCTTGGGATAGGGTTGGCGGGGACGTGTGTTAAGCCACAGACAATCGCGTCATGCGACCGCGGTGCTCGGCAATGCTGAGGTTGGGAGGCGCAGTTCGTGGTCGGTGCCGGCATCCGAATCGATCGGAATTGTGAATTGAAACGCCGCACCTGTTGGGACGTTTGCTGCCGCCCATAATCGTCCTCCGTGATCCTCGACGATCGAACGGCAGATGGAAAGTCCCATGCCCAGACCGCTCGACTTCGTCGTATAAAATGCCTCGAAGGCTCGATCGATCGCCCCCTCTGACAGCCCCGGGCCAGAGTCACGCACCGCAACGAGAATGGAGTCAGCTTCAGCCTGGGTGCTGATCAATAACTCCCGAGGCTCGTCGCTCATCTGGCTCATCGCCTCGACTGCATTGACGATCAAGTTCAGCATCACCTGTTGGATCTGGACCCGACTGCCCTGAATGAAAGGTAAACCTTCCGCAAACTGAGTCCGCAATTGAACGCTGTTTTTCGACACTTCACCGCGCGTCAATCCGATAACTTCCGAAATCGTTTCATTGATCTCCAGGCTATCCTTTCGCGTCGGCTCCTTCCTGACCAATGCATGGGTCCGGTCGACAACTTCAGTGACACGCATGCCGTTCAGCACGGCTCGGTCTATTGCCTTCTTCGCCCTCTCGACATCCGGCTGCTCGCGAGCGAGGAAGCGCTGAGCGGTTTGGGTATTCAGGAGCGCGGCCGTGATCGGCTGCTTGACCTCATGCGTAATGGACGCCGTAAGCTGCCCCAAAGTTGCCAGCCGGTTGGCGTGGGCCAATTCCGTCTGCATGCTGCGGAATCGCCGCTCGCTCTCACGCGCTTCCACTTCTGCCCGTCTACGCTCGGTCAGATCGAGCACAAACGCGACACCCTGGCTGTCTGTCCCTTCAAGGGTCGCGATGCCGATCAACACTGGAATACGGCTGCCATCCTTCCGGATATACTCCTTTTCAAAGGGCTGCACGGCTCCCTTGTTTTTTACCTCGGACATCATCAACGCATCGCGATCACGCCATTCGGCGGGCGTCATGTCCGCCCAGCTCACGCGGCCGGACAGGAGATCGTGCTGATCATACCCAACGATGCGCAAATACTCGCTATTGGCATCAAGAATCCGCCCCTCGTCATTCCAGATGACGATGCCGATAATGTTGGCATCGACGAGGCGGCGAATTTTCGCTTCACGCTGTTCAATCTCCCGCTGCGTGGTTGCAATGGATCTCAAGTCCGCCTGCAGCACGTCGCGCCACTGCAACAGCAGTCTGAGATAGAGATCGCTGTATCCGTTGCTTTTCCTGTCGAGAACACAAATCGTTCCAAATATCTCGCCATCGGGCCAACTGATCGGCACGCCGAGGTATGAAATCATGCCAAGTTTGATGTCAGGGTTTGATTTCCACGCCTCGTCCTGCAGAGCGTCCGGGACGATCAATGGTCGGCGGGTGTTCATGACAGTCTCGCAATAAAGCCCTGTATTGAGACACGCGAGTTCGTCCGGTTCGTAAGGATTTCCCTTGGACTCGCTGGAAACGAGGACTTTGATATTTGGCGGCTCTACCCTCATGATCAGGGCGGAGGGGACATTTACGATATCGGCCAGAAGATCTGCGATCTCCTGCCATTTCCGCATGATGTCCGCGGGTACTTGCATGTTGTGGAGCCTGTCCACCTCGACACGCATGTCCGTTGCGCGCAAATCCTCCGAACGCGATGCCACGCTCTCAGATGCGAGATCAGACAACGCCGTTCCCGGCGGGGATGTGAAGGATTGTTCGCGGCCGCCCGGGTCGGCGTTGTGGACAGGACTAGCCATCGGAAGGCCCCTGCCCAACGCCGTCAGGGCCAGAGCCGACGTTCCGCAGGGCGGACTGCAGGTAACGAAAGAGGACGTCGCTGCTTACCGGCTTGGTCAGGTATGCATAGGCGCCACCTCTCATGGCGCGAGATCGGGTCGCCGGATTGGTGTCAGCCGTGACAATGATGACCGGCATCGCGGAACGGAGACTGCGCAAATACCGCAGCAGATCAAGCCCGCTATGGCCCGGCATGCTCACGTCGGTAATCAGGCAATCGAACCTGTCAGGGACATATTCCGCCATGAAGGCCTCCGCTCGCTCGAAAGTGCGACACGATAGATCCAGCACCATAAGGAGGTCGGAAAGGGCCTCCCGAATAGCTTCGTCGTCATCCACGATTGCGACCAGGGGCGCTTTGGACAAGCCGATAACCTTCGCTAGCGTGGCCGACTGACCACACTCTCGTCTCGCCCATTGCTGGCCGGGTCGTAACCATCCTTTGGTCTAGGGTGATTTTCCCACGCGGATCTCCGCAGGCAGCTGTTCCCAGATGCGAATGAGCTGCCCGACGGACGTGGCCTGCATCTTCTTCGTCACGTTGCCACGGTGGAGCTTGACGGTGATCTCGCTGATGCCGAGATCGAACGCGATCTGTTTGTTGAGGCGGCCCCTTGCCACTTCGCGCATGACCTCGCGTTCGCGCGGCGTCAACTTCGCGTAACGATCGACGTGCAGCTTGATCTGCCGGGCGGCGGTCCGTAGCGAAATGTCCTTCTCGATTCCGGCCGTGACGGCGTCGAGCAGCGTCTGGTCCCGGACGGGCTTTGTAAGGAAGTCAATGGCTCCCGCCTTCATCGCCTGCACGGTCATTGCGATGTCGCCATGGCCGGTGAGGAAAATGATCGGTCGCGTGTGACCGTTCAAGCCGAGATGATGCTGAAGATCGAGGCCGCTTGCGCCGGGCATGCGAACATCGAGGATCAGGCAGCCCGGCCGCTCCGGAAGATCGGCCTGCAACAGTTCCTGTGTCGATCCGAAGCAACATGCGTCGATTCCCACCGACAGCAGAAGTTCTCGAATTGCGAACCGGACGTCCTCGTCATCGTCCACGATCAGGACGAGTGGGCGATCCGTCTTGTCGGCAGCCATGCTCATGGGTAATCGGGGTAAGGTTGGTAGGGCGGATGAGCGGGCCAGTGCGGTGGTGGCAAGCATTGCTTAGTCTCCTAATCGCTACTGCCCCATTGCCTGTCGCGGTCGTTCAACTTGAGTCGATCGTTCGGGGCGTGTTGTAAGCCCCGTACAAGTACGGCGTCTTTCCTAAAGCCGCCGTCCTTTGCCGGAACCTGCTCCAAGCGCGCAATCGTGATACTAAGGGCTGAGACGCCGCGAACGCGTGACCAGGTGATCAAGCAGGAAAATCATTGAATTTGCTCCGAAAATCGTCTTCCCGCGACTGCGCCGGTTGATGTCACAACAGCTTCGCGTTTTGCGAGCAAGCCTAGACGTTCGCTCGGCGATATCAGATAATCCGCCGCGACCTCGCGATACGATGATGACCTGCCTGGTCCAATTCCGCGCATGAGACCGAACCAGATGATACAGACGGGCGCCTTCGGGCAAAAGCTCGGGCAAATCCTGCATTTGAAGGATGCGCCACCGTCGCTGATGACGCGGTCACTGCGCGGTGTGCAGCTCGCATTCACTGAAACCCGCAATGACAACCCCGTGCCGGGTCTTTCCGGTTCGTTCGCGCTTGAGGATGCTTTTCTCGTCAGCCTGAAACTTCACGATTTCCCGGACTGCGAACTCTGGGAGAATGGCAAGTGCGTGATGAAGGCGGATGTCCCGGCGGGGACGACATATCTGTACGATCTCAAGCGCGATCCCCGCTATGTGATCGACAAGCCATTCCACTCCCTGTTTTTCTATCTGCCGCGCTCCGCGCTCGACGGCCTCACTGAACAGTCCCGCACGCCGCGCGTCGGTGAGCTCGCCTGCGATCTTGGTGTCGCCCATGATGACGCGATCGTCCGTCACATCGGCGCGTCGCTGCAGGAGGGCTTGCGACGGCCGGGCGAGACCAATCAGCTTTTCGTGGATCACATGATGCTCGCCCTCACCGCACACGTCGCGCAGGCGTACGGCGGGCTGCGTCCCGACGCCAAACCGACCCGCGGCGGTCTGGCGCCGTGGCAAATGAGGCGCGCCTGTGAAAGGATCGAGTCCGATCTTGGCGGGAAAATTTCATTGCAACACATCGCGGCCGAGTTTGATCTGTCAGTCAGCCATTTTTCACGGGCTTTTCGCAGCTCCACCGGCCTGCCGCCGCACCAATGGCTGCTCCGCCAGCGGGTGAAGGCGGCCAAGCAGCTGATGACCGTCCCCGACCTGTCGCTGTCCGAGATTGCGATATCGGCCGGTTTTGCCAATCAGAGCCACTTTACGCGGGTGTTTTCGGCCGCGGTCGGCGTCAGCCCGGGAGCGTGGCGCCGCGAAGCGCAAAATGCCCCGGAAAGCGAGAATTGATCCGGGTCAATGCAATGCCGGGCGTAGCGGATCAGCGGCGCTTCCCCAGTGAGATGACGTAGGCGGCGCGGCGCGCCGCAAAGATCTCGTCGGGCGGATGAGCGATGCCTTCCGCGAGAGTTGCCGGATTGAAGATGGAGGCGTCGCACGCCTCGTCCGCTTCAACCCCGGTGATGACGATCGTGCCCAGCCGCACCGTTTCGCGGGCATCCTCGTCCGGCCATCGCCTGGTCACGTCCATGACGGGATCGCCGGGGCGGTCGAGCAGCGCCATCACGTTGAGCCGGACATCGCCTTTGGCGATCCGGTTCTTGAGGTCGTCGTAAAGGAAGTCGGCAGACTTCGCCCTCGCCTGATCTCCGGTCGGCGTGACGTCTGCGCCGACTGGCGCGACCTTGAACTTGATGAACCGCGTCTCGCCGTTCGAACTCGTCGCGGGAAAGGCGTGCACGCCCCAATAAGTTGTGCCGGCAAGACTACCGGGCAGCGGAAGCGCGGCGATGTAGTTGGCCTGATGCAGCGTTTCGGGGTTGGCGGCGGAGAATGCCTTGACCTTCTTCATGTTCGGCTTGCCGCCTGGTCCGGGCATGCGCACCTTGAGGTAGGCCAGCATCTGGTCGGGCGTCGTCGCAAAGTGCACCGGAGCGCTTTGCAGGAGCATGTCCGAGCGATGATCTTCTCCGCCAAGCCGGAAGCTGAAGCCGCGCAGCACGCGGTCATCGCCGCCGCCCACCGAGAAGCGCGCCAGCACGCGCGATGGCTTTGTGAAGCTTTGGGATCTCGTTATTTCCGACGCCCGGTCCGACGGAATATAGGTGCCGCGAACGCATCGGCCCTCGGCAAAGCTCGCGCGTGCCTTTGGCGGATGACCGGTTAGCGCGTTCAGGGCGTCGACGATGGACGCGGGTGTGGCCGCGCCGGCTGGGAACTGGACCACGGCGGGACCTTGGTTGAGAGCACTCGGAGCGCATTCTAGGCGCTATGCAAATCGGGCGTCTTTCCCAAAGCGACCATGTATTGTCCGATCCTGCGCCCCATCCCCACTGCACGGGCCAATTCACCTAGACCAGGGAACTAGAAGCACGCACCCCTCGTGGGGTAGCGCAAACGGCTCCATGCGACGCATCCTCAGCGCCATCGCGTCAAGGAAATGGAGAGGACGATGCCCGTAATCGAGCGGCGGCAAGCAGCGGAGAAGCCTGTTTCATTGCCGGATCGGTGTCGAGATAAAGTCCTTTCACGCGGCTCCCTGCCGACTTCTCCGGCCGCGATCCTGCCCGACTTCATCGGCAAGAACCGCAAGTGCTTGGCCGGGCAGTCCGATGCGATCGACGATGGCAGGCTCGCCTATGCCACCAGCCATGCGACGGAGGCGGAGGACAGCATCTCCGACGAGAGGCTTCTCAAGAGCGTTGCGGAAGGCGACAAAACAGCGATGCACATCATGTTCGCCCGTCACCGTGCCAGAGTGCTTCACTTCATCCAGCGGACGGTTCGCAATCCGGGCATTGCCGAGGATCTCGTCAGCCAGGTATTCCTCGATGTCTGGCGCTCCGCGAACAGGTTCGAATATCGCGCGCGGGTTTCCACGTGGCTGCTCTCGATTGCCCGTTTCAAGGCGATCAACTCGCTGCGAGAGCGCATTCATGAGAGCATCGATCAGGATGATGTGCACGGAATCGCAGATACCGGTGACACGCCGGAAATCGCGCTTGATCGAAAGGAAACCAACGGCATTTTGCGCGCGTGCATCGCCAGACTATCGCCAGCCCATCGCGAAATCATCGACATGGTCTACGCGCGCGAGAATTCGCCCGCTGAAGTGAGCGAAATGCTCGATATTCCTCTTGCCACCGTGAAGAGCCGAATGTTTTACGCGCGCAAGCAACTTGCGAGCATGCTCGTGAACGCCGGTTTCGAGGTCCCAACATCAACACGGCGGGGAAAGCAAAGTCATCTCGCGGCTTGCATCTAGAGTCCGGGCACAGCTATCGGCAATCGCCCGGCCGGCCCCCCTGCGACACGTTAAGGGAGGCAGGACCGAGCGGCGAACATGACGCGGCGACGCAGCAATTGCGGCCGGGAACGCTGCTATCGCCAGCAACCGCTCGGCAAAGCCGTTGACATTCCAGCGCATTGTCAAAATACTCGGCCATAATAAAGAAAAATCGATGGGAGGACACGATGCCCACTTCACGCAGAACACTGCTGAAGACTTCCGCGGCTGCGGCCGCCGCATTCAGCTTCGATTGGACACGTGCCCAGGCGCAAGCCGAAACGGTGCGCATCGGCCTGATCTACGACTTGACCGGCCCGTTTGCAGCCGGCGGATCGGTCGCCTCCTCGATCGGCGCGCAGATCGCCATCGATCTCGTCAATGAAAAGGGCGGCATCGGCGGCAAGTACAAGGTCGCCGCGGTCGCCGCCGATTCCCAGAGCAAGCCAGAAATCGCGATCAATGAGGCGGTGCGCCTGATCGACCAGGAGAAGATCGACATCATCAACGGCGTCTATGCGAGTTCGCATGCGGTGCCGCTCGCGGCCAAGGTCGAGCAGCAGAAAAAGATCCTCTGGATCACGACCGCGGTCTCGACCGCCGTGTTCAAGGACAAGAACCTGCAATATGTCTTCCGCGCCCAGATACATTCCGATCAGTATGGCCAGGCCTTCGCCGGCTTCATCGCCGAGCATGCGAAAGCAAAGCTTGGAATGGAGCCCAAGGACGTCAAGGTCGCGCTGATCCACGAGGACGGCCCCTATGGCGTCGGTGTCGCGGCCGCCGACGAGGCCTATTCCAAGGAAGCCGGCCTGCAGGTCGTGCTCCGCGAGGGTTATTCGGCGTCCGCCCCCGACCTCTCGGTGCTGGTGACCAAGCTCAAGCGTGCGAGGCCCGATGTGATCTCTCACGCGGGATACAACCCTGATATCACGCTGTTCCTGCGCCAGGCGCGCGAGAACGGCCTCAAGTTCAAGATGCTGTTCGGCGCCGGCGCGGGCTACAGCCAGCTCGACAAGCTGCGCGCCACCTTCGCATCGGACATCGACAATTTCTGCAATATCGATCCGGTGCCTGCGCAATTGCTCGATCCGACCAAACTGGCGCCCGGCATCGGCGATCTCACCAAGACAATGATCACACGCTACAAAGAGAAGACCAACGCGACCGACGTGCCACCGCACTGCTCGATGGGCTTCAACCAGACCTGGATCCTGCTCAACAGCGTGCTGCCCGCCGCCAAGGACAAATACGGCGGCTTCAATCCCGATGCCATTCGCAAGGCCGCGCTCGACGTCGACATCCCGCCGGGCGGCACGATCCAGGGCTACGGCGTCAAATTCTTTCCGCCGGGCACACCGCTCGCCGGTCAGAACGAGCGTTCGACCCCGGTCGTGATGCAGAATGCCGGGGAGCACATCTCGGTGGTTTGGCCGACCAATATCAGGACGCAGGACCCGGTGTTCCCGCTGCCGAAATCGTCGGTCTACGCGTCGTAGCGCTTTCACCCCGTCCCCTTGTGGGAGAGGGTGGACGCGATGCGTAGCATCGCGGACGGGTGAGGGTCTCTCTCCGCGCGTGAGCCTCTCGCAACAGAATTTGCGGATCGAACCCCTCATCCGGCGCTTCGCGCCACCTTCTCCCACAAGGGGAGAAGGGAAGAAGCTCGTCGCTACAACGTCACTCTCCGGCCCTCTTCGGCGGCCCAATAGCCGGCGTAGTTGACCTTGATCGTCTCAAACGCCAGCGCGAGATCTGAGAGTGGCTGCCTCCCGGTCGCGACGCATTCCATGAAGTCCTGGACTTCCTGCAGGTAGCCGCGCGTCCATTCTTCCTCGAGGCACACATACTGCCAGCCGGTCTTGCGATCGACCTTTTCGGTGATGTAGACGCTGGCGAGTTTTTCCTCTGATGTCTGGTAGCTCATCATGTGCGTGTTCGGCGTGATGTTGGCGAACAGCGCGCCGCCGCTGGTGTAGGTTTCGATCAGGTTGCGCACGCCGCCGGCGATCATGTCGCCGGAAAAGATCGTCGCCTTGGTTCCGTCGGAGAAAGTCGCGGTGAGCGTGCCCCAATCCTCGACGTCGACCGGATTGGATTTGATGACGCCGCGTTCGTCCGGCCGCAGGCATGCCGCGACGTTGCCGACGTCGCAGGTCACGCTGGCGACGCTGATCGTCTCACCCCGCGCTTTCGCCTCGACCTGCTTGAGATAAAGCACCGCCGAAAGCGGGTGGCATCCCATCCGGATCAGCGAACCGCCGCCGGTCATCGCCCATTGCGCGGCATGTGCCGCATGCGAGCCGCTGTGGCTCTCCTCGCCTTTCATGAACAGGATCTTGTCTTTGGTGGCACGGAGGATCTCCACGGTCTTGGTCACCGCCGGCGCGTAGATCCAGTCTTCCGCATACATGAAAAGTTTGCCGGTCTTCTCGATCGCCGCACGGGTGATTTCCATCTCTTCCAGCACGCGCCGATACATCAGCGCCTTGGACACGTGCTTACCGATCGGCGCCTTGTCATCTTCTCGCCCGAAATAGCCCGCGAACGGCTTCTCGCAGATCACGTGTTTGCCGGCCTGCATCGCCTCGACGATCATCGAGGCGTGCAAATTCGGCGGCGTGCAGATGTCGATGACATCGAGCTCGCCATCGGCGATCAAATCGCGAAAACTGCGATACGCCGCCGGAATCTGGTGCCGGCGGGCGAACTCAAGGACATGATCGCCCCGCGCCGCGACGGCCCGGACCTCGACATCCAGGCCGTAGACGCGCTTGTACGCATACATATGCAGCTCGGACACAAAACCGCAGCCGGCCAGACCGACCCTGATCTTTGCCATGATACCTCCAGGAGTCATGTCTAGCCGGCAGTAATTCGGCTAGCTACCCTTCTTTGGCTCTTCGAAAGGGCACACCATCGTAAATTTAAGGGTCGGCTCAGCGTTGAGTGTGGTCCATTCTATTTTGACGTCGTGGAGCGTCGGATCAAGATCAGCAGCCTTTTTCACCATCACATCGATGATGATTTGAATCGGCGGCTCCGAATTAAAGCACTTTCGAATCGCGGCATCGGCTAAGTCGCACTTTGTCGCGGGAACCGCGGCATCGCTCGGCGAAAGCGGCAGCTTGTTGGGTTGCTTCGAGAGACTGTCTCGGGCCGCCTGCATCGATTCCTGCCAAAGCTCGTGGGTTTTTCCGGGCCATTTATCTTTTGGCGTCAGGATAGGCTGATAGTCACCCCACTTCATGGTGGCCAGGTTAAACCCTGCATGCTCTTTCAGTTTCTTGACGCTGTCCGGCATAGCCTTGGTCGTATAGTTGACGTTCATGGCATAGATAAATTTCGGGTCCTGATAAAACCCGGCAAAAAAACTCTTCTCAGCCATTGTCACCTCCACTTTGTTTCACTGCCTCAAGAGGCCGTTTCACACCAGACGTAAATTGACGATGCTATCAAAGTTGACGCGCAGCTTTCAGTGCCGAACGGACTCGCCGTTCACCTTGGCCAGTAACGCCTCCGCCTTCGCGACGAGAGGCTTATGCTCAAGCCGCTCGGCAATGGCTATACAGTTCAGCAAGCATTGGCTTATTTGTTCCGGATCGGCCTCCGGCCGCATCGCGAACATCCTCCCTTCCGATAACCACGTTTCCGCTTCAAGACCTTCATACCCTTGCTGGCGAGCTCCAGCGCGAACGGATCTGACGTTTTCCAGCGCATCCGCAGACGCGTTCTGTGCAAGCGCCAGATAGTTGGGCGCCCGCAACATGACCGATGAATGACCGACCGCGTGTGCCTGGTCCCGTGCTTCCGTCAGAACGACCTTGGCCTCGTCGATCAGGCCGAGCTCCAGGTTTGCCATTCCGCAAAGGCAAGCGAGAATTGGGATGTAGAGTTTTGTTTCGTGCTCCTTGGCCAGCTTCAACGCCTTCTCAAGCTCGGCTCTTGCGCCCGCGAAATCGCCGCGGTTGAGCAGGATCGAGCCCGAGCAATAACCAACCGACACGCGATCGATGGGTCGCCCGGTACGATCGGCAATCGCGCGCGCATGACCTTGAACGACCTCTGCCTGGTCCCAGTCCCCCAACATACTCAGCACGACAGCCCACATCATGTAGCAAAGGATCGCCAAACCTTGCGGGGTGTTGCCGAGCGGAGCCCTGGGATCCGGCCCCGTCAGTTGCTGGCATGCTCGTGCGAACATTTTCTCCGCTTCACGGCACCGGCCCGCGACAAAATAAGCCTGGCCCAGGCCGAACTCCGCGTAGCTCAGCCATCCACGATCGCCGAGTTGCTCGGCCCTCCCGACGGCCTCCTCCCCGGCCTCGATCGCTTCGACGGGCGCGCCATAAAAATTGAGTGCTGCTGCGCGCACCGCCATGGTCGCAACCTTCCGCGCGTGGTCCCCGATCGCCGCTGCGCGCGCATCGGCCTCCTTCGCCAGGCTCAGCCATTTGTCGACAACGCCAAAGGAAGAAAACGCCACGCGCGACTCGATCCGCAGATCGATGGCAAGCGTCTCGCGCTCGGCCGATAGCGGCGCCTTGTCGAGTGCGTCGATCGCAATCCCGAAATACTGCGCGCCCTCGGCCAGCGCCGAGCGATCAATGCATTTCCTGGCAATGTTGCGGGCGAACAGCGCGCTCTTTCGCCAGTCCTTTGCGCCTGTTGCGTGGTAGAGAAGAACGTCGGACTGGTCGTCCGGACGACCCGACGCTCCAGCCTCGATACTGGCGAGAATTCGCCGATGCAGTTTTTCGCGCGCCGCTTCCAGCATGGATTCATACGCTTCCTGGCGGATAAGTTCGTGCGGAAATTCGTAGACGTGGCTTGGCAACAAACTGACTTCGATCAGGAGTTCGGCGCGATCGAGCGCGGCCAGTTGAGACTGCAGCTGCTCGTCGGGCAGACCAGTTACCTCCTGCAAAATGCGGGCGGTTGCCTGTGTTCCGACCGCAGCCGCTGTTCGAAGCAGAATCTTTTCATCCCAGCTCAAACGATCAATGCGCGCGGCGATCATGCCTTGAATGGTCGCGGGCATGCCCAATCTATCCGGAGAGATGTCAACGCTGACGCTATCGTGGTGCCCGCCGAGAACGACCTGATCCGAAAGGCCGCGACACACCTCTTCGATAAAGAGCGGTACGTTGCCGGTATGCCGGAGGATCCGGTCCTTCAGGTCCGTCACCGACGGGGAATGCCCAAGGATATCGTCCAGCATCTCGCGACCAGCGTCGTCGTCCAGCGGACGCAACCACAGACTGACCGAGCTTCGTCGGCTGCGCAGCTCCGGCGTTCCGGTGGGCCTGCTGGTGGTCACGATCAGCAATGGATGACGGGCGGTCAGCGATTCCAGGGATTCAATTGGCGCCGCACTCGCACTGTCGATCCAGTGCAAATCCTCGATCAGCAGCAGAACCCGCGAGTCCTGGGTTATGCGCTCAATGACGGCACGGCTTGCCTCTGCAATTGCGCGACCACGTTGCCTCGGCTCAAGCTTGCTCCAGTCCGGATCCGAAACCGGGAGGTCCAGCACGGCATCGATCGCCGCGTGCCAGATCGGCGGCAGACCGGCGAGTGGATCCTCGCCCGGGATCGGCTTGCCGACCCGCAAATGGGGCGACAGGGCCGATTGCAGAACGTTCTTCAGCACGGCAAAGGGCGAGGCTTGCAAGGGCGGGCTGCATTCGGCCTCGATCACGCGCCATCCGGCCGCCCGCAACTCCTCCACAAACTCGTACACCAGACGCGATTTTCCAATGCCCGGATCGCCAAGCACGGAAACCATTTTCCCGTCTTTCGCGATTCCGTCGGCCACCGCTCTAAGAGACTTCATCTCAGAGTCTCTTCCGACGAACCGCCCGATGCTTCGAGCCTTGCGAACCTGCCAGGTTGAAAGCTGGTGAACCGCGACCACCCTGTACATCGGAATTGGGTTTGCGAAGCCCTTCAGAAGCCTTGGCTCCATCGTCTCGAAGTCGATGAACCCTTCGGATAGCAGCCGGCACGCTTCCGAGGCCATAATCTGTCCCGGTGGGGCGACAGCCTGCAGTCGTTCCGCCAGGTGCTGTGCTGATCCGCCGAATTCGTAGACGTGGGAGACGTCACTCGAAACGACATAGGCCAGCACGTAGGCGGAGTGCAGCCCCACGCGCACCTGGATGCTCGGGTCGCCAAGTTCTGCAACACGCCGGATCAGTTCGATCGCGGCGTGGCAGGCAAGGCGACTATGGTTATCGTCAGCGCTTGGGGCGCCAAACGCGGCCACCAATCCGTCCCCGAGCTCCTTGCTGACCGTGCCGCGAAATTGTCGAACCGCGGCCCGCATCGCTGACAGTGCGGGTTCGAGACGGGAGACGGCATGTTCGGGATCGAGGTCCGCAACAATAGCCGTCGAGCCGACGATATCCGCGCGCAGGATCGTTACGAATTTGAGTTCGGCCTTGGGTTCGCTAGAGGCCTGGACATCTTCGGCAACTCCACCGCCGCCGTTGATGGTTACGCGTAGCGAGTCTCCGCAATAAGCGCAGAAACTGCTTTCCGGCCGATTGGATTTACCGCAGCTGTCGCATCGCTTTTGCAGCGCCCGAGCCCCGCAGGCCGCGCAGAACTTGTCCCGCTCATCCATTGCCGATCGGCACGCATCACAAAACATAATCGCGTCCTGACGGGATCAGTCGATTATTCAAGTAATTTCTTGTGTTTAGCCTTTTGCTGCCATTCGGAATGGTGACCCATTCCGCCCGCCTCTGCAAGGTTGTTATCCCCGATGAACCACCGGATTAAGACGGCCTTTTGTCTGCCCCGCGTCTGGATGCACCGATCGTCACTTTGCGGGGTCAAGCCTTAACCATGTCGGCTCATCGGAGCAGACCGGATGCTGGCAGCCCCGAAATCTCGGGGTACCCGGCGTCAAGCAGTCATACCGCCCGACGGAAAAAGCCTGAGCTTTCATCCTCGCGGATGAGATGGACCGCCTGCTTCAACACCTGAACAGCAGTTGCGCGGCGATGTAGCAATGGACGTTGAGGCGCGACTTTGTTGGCTGCAATCCGACGCTGACAATGGCCTTCGACACCAAGGCAGATGCAAACAATCAGTGAGGAGAAGGCCTGCTCCCCCTAGAGGCCCGCATCGCGGACCACCGCGCTCCAATTGCGCGTCTCGTCGTCGATGAATTTGCCGAACTCCGCGGCCGTGCTGCTGTCCGTCGGCGACCCCCGGCTGCCGTCCGCGGCGGGAATGGGCGATCTCCAATGTCTGCGCCGCGGCCGGCCAGCGCGGGCCAACGGTCGCGGCAGCGTCACTTCGGATAATCCCCCGAACGTAGGGTGCCAAAGGTTGCATCCGCGTTCCATTGTGGCTTGTGGCCGGGCGGGCTTTAGTTCTAACCTTGCAGCAAAAGCGCCATAGAGCGCGGACGGGCGACAAGAACCAAACAAAGCGAGATCTTGGGAGGATCAATGAAACGCAGGACGCTTCTCGGCGGAACGATCGGCGCGGCCGTGCTTGGCCTAACTTTTGGGCTCACCTCAGCCGCACTCGCTCAGCAACCCCCGATCAAGATCGGCATGTCGATGGCGCAGACCGGCGGTCTCGCCGGCGGCGGCAAGGCCTCGCAGCTCGGCATCGAGATCTGGCGTGACGACGTCAACGCCAGGGGTGGCCTGCTCGGCCGCAAGGTCGAACTCGTCGTTTATGACGACAAGTCGAGCGCTTCGGAAACGCCGGCGATCTATTCCAAGCTTCTGGACGTCGACAAGGTCGATATCCTGTTCGCGCCCTACGCGACCGTGCCCACCGCGCCGCTAATGCCGCTGGTCAAACAGCGCGGCATGTTGCTGATGGGCAACTTCTCGTTCCAGGTGAACAGCAAGGTTGGCCACGACATGTGGTTCAACAATGCGCCATGGGGACCGGCCGACAGCTGGGCGGCGTCCTTCCTCGAACTCGGCCAGAAGGCCGGGGGCAAGACCATCGCGCTGCTCGCGGCCGACCAGGAATTCGCACAAAACCTGGCGCTGACCGCACGCGACGTCGCCAAGAAGATGAACATGCAGATCGTGTTCGACCAGGCCTATCCGCCGAACACGGTGGAATTCTCCTCGATCCTGCGTGCGCTCAAGGCTGCCAAGCCCGACATCGTCTATGTCGCATCCTATCCGCCGGATTCGGCCGGGATCCTGCGCGCCGTGAACGAAATCGGAATCGGCAACAACGTCAAGATCTTCGGCGGTGGCATGGTCGGACTGCAGTTCGGCGCGGTCATGGAAAATCTCGGCTCCCTGCTCAATGGCGTCGTCAACTACAACACCTGGCTGCCCGAACCGAGCATGCAGAACGAGGGGACCAAAGCGTTCTTCGAGACCTATACCAAGCGCGCCATCGAAGCCAAGGTCGATCCGCTCGGCTACTATCTGGCGCCGTTCGGCTACGCCAGCGGCCAGATGATCGAGCAGGCGATCAAGGCAGTGGGATCGCTCGACCAGAAGGCGCTCGCAAAGTATCTGCGCGAGAACGAGCACAAGACCATCGTCGGTCCGATCGCTTTCGCCGCGGACGGCGAGCGCAAGGAATCCGCAACGCTGCAAGCGCAGTTCCGTGGCGTCGTGGACAAGAATATGGATCAGTTCCGCAAGCCCGGCACCCAGGTGATCCTGTTCCCGGCGAAAATGAAATCCGGCGATCTCATCAGCCCGTTCGAGGCTGCCCGGAAATAATCATCGCGGCTGATCTCCGGACCATGGTGCGCTGACCCCGGTCGGCGCACCAGCGCCCCGGGTAATTTTAGTGGGACTGGCAGGGCGTGCGCGAACCGGGGAAGCGGCGGCTCAGGAGCGGGTCAAGGGGGACCTTACGTGTTTTCATTTGAACTGCTGCTCGATGCAGTAGTGCTCGGGGTGCTGCTCGGCTGCTTCTACGCGGCGGTCAGCCTTGGGCTATCAGTCGCGTTCGGCCTGCTCGACGTTCCCCACGTCGCGCACCCGGCCTTTCTTGTGCTCGCGTCCTACGCCGTCTATGTGCTCAATGAGTTTTATGGAATCGACCCGCTGCTGGCGGGACTGCTGATCACACCGTTCCTGTTCGTATTCGGTCTCGCCGCCTACCGCCTGTATTACGAGACATTCGAAAAACGCGGCAGCGACGCCGGCGTGCGCGGCATCGCGTTCTTCTTCGGCATCGCCTTCATCATCGAAGTCCTGATCATCCTGCAATTCGGCGTCGACCAGCGCTCGGTCACCGCGACCTATATCGGCAAGGCCTGGCGGATCGGCGATATGCGGATTCCCTACCGGCTGGTGGTCGCGTTCGCCGTCGCCACTTTGCTGACCACTCTGCTGGCGCTCTATCTGTCCAAGACCTTCATGGGACGCGCGATCCGCGCGGTCGCCCAGGACCAGGAGGCGCTGCGGCTGATGGGCGCCAACCCGATCCGGATCAAGCAATGGGCGTTCGGCATCGCCACCGCCGTGCTCGGCATTGCCGGCGCCCTGCTCATCATCGTAGCCCCCGTCGATCCGACGCTCGACCGCGCCTATATCGGGCGGACCTTCTGCGTCGTCGTCATGGCCGGGCTCGGCAGCATGACCGGCACGCTCGTTGCGGCCATCATCCTTGGCGTCGCCGAATCGATCGTGCTGACCCTGTTCGGCGCCTCCTGGGCGCCGGCCATTTCCTTCGCGATGCTGCTCGGTGTTCTCGCCGTGCGGCCGCAAGGCCTGTTCGGCAGGCGATCATGAAGCGCAACGGCATCTTTTTCTGGGTTGGCGCGGCGGTCTTTCTGATCGCCATTGCGCTGATGACAAAGCTCATCACCAACGAATACCCCTTCTTCGCCGGCTATGTGATCCTGCAATTCATCGTGCTCGCGGTGGCCTGGAGCATCCTCGGCGGCCATGCCGGCTATGTGAATTTCGGCACCAGCGCGTTCTTCGGCATGGGCGTCTACACCGCCGTGTTCCTGTTCAAGGTGGCCGGTGCGCCGCTCCTCGTGCAGATTGCGGCCGCTGCTGCCGTCGGCGCGCTGATGGGCTTTGCACTTGGCCTGCTGACCCTGCGCATGCAGGGCATCTTCTTCTCGATTGCGACGATCGCGCTGACCATCGTCATCGAGACCTCGATCACCAACTGGCGCTATGTCGGCGGCGCGGCCGGCATTCAATTACAGCGCCCGCCGGTGACGTGGCCGTTCTCGGGCTATGTCCAGATGCTGTTCTTTGTCCAGGCGGTGCTCGTGGTGCTGGCGGTTGTGGTCTCGCGCTACATCCAGAATTCGTGGATCGGCCGCGGCCTGCAGGCGCTGCGGGACGACGAACTCGCTGCAGAATGTACGGGTGTGCCGACCCTGCGGCTGAAAGTGCTGGCCTGCGTCGTCTCCGGCGCGCTGATGTGCGCGGCCGGCGCACCCGCCGCGATGTATCTGCAATACGCCGACCCCTCCTCCGCGTTCAATCTCAACTATTCGGTCTCGACGCTGGCGATGTCGTTGATCGGCGGCACCGCGCATTGGGCCGGCCCGATTGTCGGCGCCATCCTGCTGGGCACCACGCAGCAATTGCTGACCGTGACCATCTCGTCGGAAGTGAACGTGCTGGTGCTCGGCGTCATGCTGGTGCTGTTCGTGGTGGCCGCCCCCGAAGGGCTGATCGGCCTGCTGCGCCGGATTCGCCGCCACCGCAGGGAGGGCAAGCAATGACGCCCCCCGACACCAGCGCACCCCTGCTGCAGATATCAGGGCTCACAAAGCGCTTCGGCGGCTTCACCGCGCTCGACAATGTCAGCGTCGATATCCACCCCGGCGAGCGGTTCGGCCTGATCGGCCCGAACGGCTCGGGCAAGACGACGCTCATCAACTGCATCTCCGGCGCGTTCCGCACCGAGGCCCGCACGGTGGTGTTCCGCGGCGAGGACATCACGCAATTGCCGGCGCATGTCCGCACCCGCCGCGGCATCGCCCGCAGCTTCCAGATCCCGCGTCCGTTCAAGAGCATGACGGTGGTCGAGAACCTGATGGTGGCGCTTGATTTCGCGGTGGCCACGGATCCGCTGGTGTCGGCTGCGCACCGGCACGACACCGCGATGTCGATCCTGTCGGGCATGGGTCTCGCGTCCAAGGCCAATGCATCCGCCACAACGCTGAGCCAGGTCGAACTGCGCAAGATGGAGCTCGCCCGCGCGATGGCGACGCGGCCAAAGCTGCTGATATCGGACGAGGCGATGGCCGGGCTTTCGTCTTCGGAAGTCGACGAGGTGCTTGATCTCCTGATGAGCCTTGCGGACCAGGACATCACCGTCATCATGATCGAGCACATCATGCAGGCGGTGATGCGGTTTTCGCAGCGCGTGATGTGCCTCGACGCCGGCAAGATCATCGCGATCGGCGCGCCGAACGAAGTCATGGCCAACCAGCGGGTGCAGGAGGCCTATCTTGGCACTTAGCCTTGCGATCTCCGGCCTCGATGCCGGTTACGGCGCCGTCAAGGCGCTGCGCGGCGTCTCGCTCGATGTCGAGGCCGGCGAAACCGTCGCCCTGCTCGGCACCAACGGCAACGGCAAGAGCACGCTGATGAAGTGCGTCGCCGGGCTGGTGCGGCCGCAGCGCGGAACCATGCAGCTAACGATCGACGGCACCGCGCATGACCTGACCAAATTGTCGCCGGAAGCCATCGTCGATCTCGGCGTCGCGATGGTGCCGGAGGGGCGGCGGCTGTTTCCCAAACTGACGGTGCTGGAAAACCTGATGCTCGGCGCCTTCCGCAAGGCGGCCCGGCGCGACATCGACAAGAATCTGGCGCAGGCCTTCGAAACCTTTCCGGTGCTGAAGGACCTGAAGAAACAGCTCGCCGGCACCATGTCCGGCGGCCAGCAGCAGATGCTTGCAATCGCGCGCGCGCTGATGTCCTCGCCGCGCCTGCTGTTGGTCGACGAGCCGTCCGTCGGATTATCTCCGCTGCTGGTATCGCAAACCATCACCAAGATCGGTGATCTCAATCAGCGCCTCGGCCTCACCGTGCTGATGGCCGAGCAGAACTTCAACCAGGCAATCCGCATCGCCAACCGCGGCTACATCATCGTCCACGGCGAGATCGTCGTCGCGGCCCGTTCCGTCGACGAACTGAAGGGTAACGACATCGTCAAACGGCTCTATCTCGGCGGCATAGCCTGATGGCGCAAGACGGCGCGCACGCGTCCTTGTAAAGTCGGCGACCTGACCGGAGAATTCAGCCGATGCGTCTCCTGAGCGAAGACTTCCCCTTGGGCCTGCCCGCCGGACCCGTATTCCCCAGAGCCTATCCCGAAGTCGAGCCGGACGCGCTGTCCAATGTCGAACTGTTCCTGCAGGGACAGCCGTTCGACATCTATGCCCGGCTGCGCGCCGAGGCGCCGGTGGCGTGGCAGCGTGAGGGCAGCAACGGCCCGGGCTTCTGGGCGCTGACCCAGTATAACGACGTGATGCGCGTCGATGGCGATCCGAAAACCTTCTCGTCGCAGAAGGGCGGCATCCTGATGGCCTATGGCCCGCCCGAAACACGACATCCCCTGCTGTTCCGCGCCTCGGTCGACGCCATGATCAACATGGACGCGCCTTGGCACCTGCAGCTCCGCAAGGAGCACATGCCCTACTTCACCCCTGGCTACCTCACGGGCATCCGGGAGAAAGTGGCTATCGAGACCACGCGGCTGATCGACGACATGGCCGGCCTTGGCGAATGCGACCTGGTCGAGACGCTGTCGTCGCGGCTGCCGCTGTTCACGCTATGCGAAATCCTCGGCGTGCCGGAATCCGACCGGCCGAAATTCCTCGACTGGATGCATTATCTCGAAGTGGCCGGCCATGTTTCGGCGCAGCAGCGCAAGAACCCGCAGCCGACGCCCGAGTTCATGGCGTTCGTCAAGGCCTTCAACGAGAACGTTGCCGAGATGTTCGCCTACGGCCAGCACATGCTGCAGAAACGACGCGCCGACCCAAAGCCCGATCTGATGAGCGCGATCGCGCGCGCCACCATAGACGGCGAATTGCTGCGCGACGAATATCTCGACGGCTCCTGGCTCCTGATCGTGTTCGCCGGCAACGACACGACGCGCAATTCGATTTCCGGCTCGATGAAGCTGCTGACAGAGTTCCCGGATCAGAAACGCGCGCTGATGAATGATCTGTCGCTGCTGCCGAACGCCGTCGACGAGCTGATCCGCATGATCAGCCCTGTTATCTACATGCGCCGCACGGCAACCGAAGATACCGAGATCGGGGCACAGAAGATCGCGGCCGGCGAGAAAGTCATCATGTATTACGGCGCCGCCAATCGCGACCCCGCGATCTTCCCGGACCCCGACAGGCTCGACATCCGCCGCGCCAATGCCTCAAAGAACATCGCTTTCGGCTTCGGCCCGCATGTCTGCATCGGCAAGCGCGTGGCACAGCTGCAGCTCGAGGAAGTCTATCGCCAGTTGCTGACGCGGCTGCCGGATATCGAGTACGCCGGCGGCATGGAAATGGCGCCGAACAATTTTGTTCATGCCATCCGCAAACTGCCCGTGCGCTTCACTCGGCAGCGCTCGATCTGACCGCTGGCCGTACCGAAGGCTGCGCGTCCGAGGCAAACACGATGTCTTGATAGCCCTTGGCGACGGCATCGTTGATGGCGGCGACGTATTTCGGCGTGCCGCCGTTGTAGACGAAGTAGCGGTACTTGCCGTGCTCGTGGCCCGGAACATTGGAATTATAGCCGGTGAACCACGACTTGGCCTCTCGCATCAGCATGATGGCGTACATCTTTTTCACATGCGCGCTCCAGCGCTCCTGCGCCATCAAGCTCGGGTCGGCGCTGGTGTAGCCGCGGTCCCACATGTGCTCGAGCAACGCCATGCACCAGTTGACGCCGGTCTCGATGCCGCGCGGAAAATTCGTTGACGCCGAGCCGCTCTGCGGTCCCGTCGGCATCAGCAGGTTCGGAAAGCCATGAACCAGCATGCCGAGGAAGGTCGACGGGCCGTCCTTCCATTTGTCGTACAACTTTTCCCCGCCGATGCCTGTGATGTCGATGTGATCATACGCGCCGGTGATGGCGTCGAAGCCGGTGGAGTAGATGATGATGTCGAAATCATAATCCCGCGCCGAGGTGCGGATGCCGGTTTCGGTGACGCGCTGCAGCGGAGTCTCGCTGATATCGACGAGATGCATATTGTCGCGGTTATACGCCTCATAATAATTCGTCTCCAGCGGCACGCGTTGCACGCCAAAGCCGTGATCTTTCGGGATCAGCTTCTCCGCGATGACGGGATCCTTGACGCGGCGGCGGATACGGTCGGCGATGTAGGCGGAGAATTCGGCGTTCGCCACTTCATCGGTGAATATCTCGCGGAAATTGCTGAGCCAGATCCCGAACCCCGGCTCGTCATAGAGCTTGTCCCACAGCGCCAGGCGCTCCTCGCGCGTTACCTCGTAGAAGCCGCGCCGGTCGGGTTCGTGCTCGAAGCCGCCGGGGCTGCGGGCGCAGGCGGCGAAGATATCGTCATAGCGCGAGCGGATGTCGGCCATCTCCGCCTCCGAGATCGGTCCGTTGTTGAGCGGGGCGGCCCAGTTCGGCCGGCGCTGAAACACGGTCAACTCGCCGACCTTGTCGGCGATCTCGCCGATGATCTGAATGGCTGTCGCGCCGGTGCCGATGATCGCGACCTTCTTGCCCTTCATCTCGACCGGCTCATGCGGCCAGTAGAAGGTGTGGAACGAGGGACCCTTGAACGACTCCACGCCTTCCAGCCGCGGCAGGGTCGGTATCGACAGCAAGCCGATCGCCAGGATGACGAACCGGCAGGTCAGCTCGCGACCGTCGTCGACCGTCAGACGCCAGATGTGCTGCGTCTCATCGAACTGCGCCGCCAAAACCTTTGCGTTGAACTGCATGTATTTGCGCAGATCGAACTTGTCGGCAACATGGTTGAGATAGCGGAGGTTCTCAGGCTGGCCCGAAAACCGTTCCTTCCAGTGCCACTCGTTGAGCAATTCCCGCGAGAAGGAATAACCGTAGGTGTAGCTCTCGGAATCGAAACGCGCGCCGGGATAGCGGTTCCGGTACCAGGTCCCGCCAAGATCGGGGGAGCCCTCCAGCACCGCGGCATCCACCCCGAGGTCGGCCAGACGCTTGATCTGATAGATGCCGGCCACACCCGCGCCAATCACGATCACTTCGTAATGCGACTTGTCGCGGGGAGCCTTATCGTGGGGAACGTTGGTCCCTTCGGTCATATTCCACCCGGTCTTTGTTGTTCTTGCCAACCACGGCGCTTGTGCCCACCATACCAACAATCCGCGCATTGCACTTGCGTCAGGATGCCAGGGTTGCGCCTGACGGCTTTACCTGGCGGGGGCCGTTCCGTACCCTAGCGGTTCCTGTGGCAATGAAAGCATCAGCATGCGCGACCAGTTCACCAACACCCAGCAGATCCGCAAACCCGCGGTCACCGCCAAGGGCGGCATCGTCGCCGCGCAATCCGGCAAGGCGGCCAAGGTCGGCGCCGAGGTGCTGGCGGCGGGCGGCGATTGCGTCGATGCCGTGATCGCGACCACGTTTGCTCTGGGCGTGCTGGAACCCTGGATGAGCGGGCTCGGCGGCGGCGGCGCGATGGTGCTCTACCGCGCCCGTGAGGACCGTTATGAAGTGATCGACTACGGCATGCGGGCGCCGCTCAGCCTTCGCCTGGAGGATTATCCGCTGAGCGGCGGCGCGGCATCCGATCTGTTTCCGTGGGCGCGGGTCAAGGACGACCGCAACATCCATGGCCCCGGTTCGATCGCGGTGCCCGGCGTGGTCGCCGGCATGGAGGAAGCACATCGTCGCCACGCCAAAATGCCGTGGCAGGAATTGCTCGCGCCCAGCGTCGCGCTCGCCGGTGAGGGCCTTGCGGTGGACTGGTGGACCACGCTGATGATTGCGAGTGCGGCGCTTGATCTCAGGCGCTATCCCGCCAGCGCCGCCGCCTATCTCGTGGATGGATTGCCGCCGAATGCACCGTGGGGGATCAAGACCAAGGTCCGCCTGCCGCAGGACAAGCTCAAGGCCACGATGGCGCATCTCGCCGCGCAGGGTCCGCGTGATTTCTACGAAGGCGATCTGGCGCGCAGCCTCGCCGCCGATGTGCGAGCAGCCGGCGGCGCGCTGTCGGTCGAAGATCTCATCCCGTTCAAGGCTTTTCTGCGCGAACCGCTGGCGATCCCCTATCGCGGCGGCAAGGTGTTTGCGACGCCGGAACTCACCGCCGGACCAACGCTGGCGCGCACGCTGCACCTGCTGCAGCAAAATCTGCAGCCCGCGAAAAGCGGACCTGACGCCGCGGCCTACACGGCCTATGCCGAAGCGCTGCAAACGGCCTACCGCGAACGCCTCAAGGACATGGGCGACGCCGACGGCCGCCGCGCGCTCGGCGCCGAAACGCTGGCGCCGGCCTGCACCACGCATTTCTCGGCCGTGGACCGCGACGGCAACATGGCCGCGGTGACGCAAACCCTGCTGTCATCGTTCGGCTCCAAATTCGTCTGCCCGCAAACCGGCATCACCATGAACAACGGCATCATGTGGTTCGACCCGACGCCGGGCACGACGAATTCGCTGGCGCCCGGCAAGCGCTGCCTCACCAATTACACGCCGGTGGTGGCGCAGGCGTCTGACGGCCGCCGCACCGCCATCGGCGCCTCCGGCGGCCGGCGCATCCTGCCCGCGGTGACGCAGCTTCTGTCGTTCGTGATGGACTACGGCATGGACCTGGACGCGGCGATCCACCAGCCGCGCATCGACGCCAGCGAAGGCGCCATCGTGATCGGCGACGTGCGCTTGCCGAAATCAACGCGGGAGAGCCTGCGTGCGCAGTTCGATTACGAGGAAGCGCGGATCCAGACCACGCCGATGAAGTTCGCCTGCCCGAGCGTCGTGCTGCGCGACGGCGCCACCAACAGCGGCGCCACCGAGGTGTTCCAGCCGTGGAGCGAGGCGGTCGCGGAAGCATAAGGCCGGCGGTCGCAGCGGATGCGGCACGTTGCAAGCTGACGTGCGCCCTAGCCGCTCAGGACTCAAGCGAGAGCAAGGGAATATCGAGGAAGTACACGAACCCGCTCGGCTCATAGGTCAATCTGACATTGCCTTTGAGTTGCCGGCCGAGCGTCTCGATCAGGCGCGTGCCGAAACTCTGGCGCGTCGGGGCCGCAACCGCCGGGCCATCCTGTTCCTTCCAGGTGAAATGCAGCCGCGATGCCGGCGCATCGATCGCCCAGCTGATGGCCACGTGACCGGCGGGCACCGACAATGCGCCAAATTTCGTGGTGTTGGTGCAGAGCTCGTTGAGCGTCATCGCGATCGCAATAACCGCGCCTGATGCGATCTGCACATCGGACCCGGCAATCGAAAAACGGGGCTTATCCGGATTGTCGAACGGCTCGGTCGCCCCCTGGACGATCTTTCGCAGCTCCGCACCGGTCCAGCGCGCCTGCAACAGCAGATCATGGGCCCGCCCGAGCGCCAGCAGACGGCCTTCGATCGCTTGCTGCGCATGCTGCGTGCTCGGCGCGTTGCGAAGACTTTGCGACGCGATGGCGCCCACGGTTGCCAGCGTGTTCTTGATGCGGTGATGAAGCTCCTCGAGGATCAGTTTTTGGAGCTTGTCGGCGGCTTCGCGCTCCTTGGCGTCGATGCCGGCCTGCTCAAGCAGCGTCTCGGCACTGAGCTTGGCCTGTGTCAGCAACAGCCGGAGACTGACGTTTTCAGCCGCCAGCTCCTCCTGCGGTGACGTCGGATCGGACGCATCGAGGGAGGCATACGGATCAGGGACTGTTCTGAACATCGACAACGAATACCACCATCTGTCCGGCTCCGGACATTTCTTTATGCCAATGATTCAGCCGTCTGACCGTTACGGTGCAGAGCCATCGGATGTCCATCTCCTGCCAAGCTCAGGCCGGGCCAAGCATTTCGCGCATTTCCGCGATGATTTCGTCGGATTGCAGCGGTTTGCCGAAAAATCGGCTGTCCAAGGGAATGTCGCTGCCGGACAGTTTGAGCTGTCCGGACGCCAGGATGATCTTGATGGGCGGCCAATTCTCGCGGACCGCGTGTGCCAGTTGCAGCCCGTTCATGCTACCGGGCATCTGAACATCGGTCAGCATCAGCGCGATATCGGACCGGGAGCGGAGGATGGCCATGGCTTCGTCCGCATCCACGGCCTCGACCGGGACGTAACCGGCGTCTTCCACCATATCGACCACGCGCATGCGCAGCAGCATCTCGTCCTCAACGACGAGCACGACGAGCGGAAGGAGGGAATGATCCAGCGGCATCATATGCGATTCAACGGCGCGCCGTGACCAGGCGCACCTCACGAACGGCCGCACCCGATTCTGTGTCGCGCAGGCAGGATGATGCGATGTTCGGCCAGTTCTGGCTGGCGCAGTCTCCAGCGACGTGGCCGGCCAGCCGGTCCGCCTTAGCGAGCACAACGACTTGCTCGGCTTTCACCGCTGGCGCGAAGCCCGGCAGAGCGATCACAGCCGCTCCCAAGAGCGCGAGTATCGCGAGGGCAGAAATAGATTTGATCATATTGGACTGCTGACTGTGGCGGATCGCCAATCCCGCTGCGCTTGGGGATCGGTTGGCAACGGCGCTACGGAGGCAGAGTTCCTCAACGACGACTTATATTTGTCATCTCCGCTTGCAACTTGAGGCCGGCCCGCGCAGCGGCGCTGCCAGTTATGGCCCGCGCCGCGGCCCCGGCCATCAGCCGCGAAAATCGATGCTGCGCAGGATGATGCCGGGAGGGGTGCCCTCGAACTCCCGCGCCTGGAACTTGCGCGAGGCGCATTGTTCGATCCGGTCGCGCAGCCGGACGAACTGTTCTTCACGCCGTTCCGGCGCCGTCCGCGACACCCGCTCAAGGTCGTCCATCGCCGACGCACTGACGGCGCAGGGGACTTCCCTGCCGTCGTCCATCATGGAGAACTTCAGCACCATGCGATCATATTCGTAACCCCCGATGCTGCCACGCGCGAGCGTCATCGGGCGGTTCTCAAAGGCCGGAACAACCGTACCATCGATTTCTCCCACTTAACCCACCACCATCTTCTTCTTGGCCGGCGGGGGATTGATTTCGGCAATCCTGCGCAGGCAGTCGGCTTCGGAATCATGCGGGCCCGAAACGAAGGTGCCGCTGACCTTGGTCGAGTACCAGCCGGACACGACACCGAGGCGAAGCGATTCTTCTGTCTTGACGTGACGGGGCGAGAGATTCTTCATCAGATAAGATACTTTCAGTTTGGCCGTTCGATCTTGCATCGAACACGCTGGATAAAGTCTTGGTTGGTCGAAGCCGCTTGTTCGTCTTGTTCAGGCATCATCGCCGGCGAGCCGGGTGAGATCCGCAAGCACCGCGCTCACGAGGTCGCGGTGATGCGTGTCCGATGGCGCGAGGCTGGCCGAATAGAGATTGAGCACGTAACGCGCCTTGGCCACCGCCTCGGGCCACGAGGCGGCCGGTACGGCCAGGAGCTGGATTTCGAGCTCGCCCTGCTTGTCGCGCAGCAGTTTCGCGTTGGCCTCGACGTCGGCCAGCACGCGGCGGATATCGGTTGCCTTCTGCGCCGCCATGCCGCGATGCTTGTCGAGCTCGATCGGGGTTTCAGTCACGAGGCGCGCTCGCGTCGATGCGCTGCGCATCGGACAGATCGACCGAACTGATCGAAATCATTTCCATCGAAGATCGGTGCGGCGCCGCTGCTGGGACCATGATCATGGTGGCGACACGCCGGAAGCACGGGAACGACAGCCCTTCGATCATCTCCTCATCGGTGACGACTTCGTAAGCGCCGGGCGCGAGTTCGCGATCGATTCCCTTGATGCGGAACGGGTGCCCGAAATGAATCGTTTCCCGTCGCGAGCGCATCGTCATGGCAACAGACCTCGTCTGTGCACGGAACCATCGGGTTGTTCGGACATCGGCGCAGCGTGCGCGCTTTTGCGGCAATTAGCTATCGTTTTCTCTGTCGAGAGGCGCATTTGGTCGAATAAAGCAGCAAAAGCCTTGTATTCGGTGGTTTCGTAGCCATTTCGAGCAGGTATTCAGCCAAGAAAGTATTTCGAATGAAGCTGCGCGTCGGATTCGAAATGCTCTACGATTTCCCGCAGCCGACCCCCATGATCATGGTGCTGGGCACACATTTCACGCGCGCCTCCGATGTCATCGTGCCGGACTTCCTGACCACCACGCCTGCGGTCGAGATCACGCCCTATCGCGACATGTTCGGCAATTGGTGCAGCCGCATGGTGGCGCCTGCGGGGCGCCTGCGTCTTGCCGCCGATGGCGTCGTTCGCGACTCCGGCCTGCCCGATCCGGTGTTTTCCTCGGCGGTCCAGCACGCGGTCGAGGATCTGCCTGCGGACACACTGGTCTATCTGCTCGGCAGCCGCTATTGCGAAACCGACCGGCTTTCTGACATCGCCTGGCAATTGTTCGAGAAGACGCCGCCGGGCTGGGCGCGGGTGCAGGCGATCTGCGATTTCGTGCATCGCCATATCGCGTTCGGTTACGAGCACGCCCGCGCCACCAAGACGGCGTGGGAGGCCTATAGCGAAGGCAAGGGCGTCTGCCGCGACTATGCTCATCTCGCCATCACGTTCTGCCGCTGCATGAACATTCCGGCGCGCTATTGCACCGGCTATCTCAGCGACATCGGCACGCCAAAACCCTGGGCCGTGGGGGATTTCGCCGGCTGGTTCGAGGCCTATATCGGCGGGCGCTGGCACATGTTCGATCCGCGCAACAACGTGCCGCGGATCGGCCGCGTCCTGATTGCGCAGGGCCGCGATGCCTCCGACGTGCCGATCACCCAGACCTTCGGCCCGAACACGCTGGCGAGCTTCAAGGTGTGGACCGACGAGGTCACCGCATGAGCGAACCACACCCTGCCCTCAGCGCCGACGAATTCGCCTCCTTGCGCGAAGTCAGCAAGGGCGATGCGCAGCGTGAAATTCCACAGCTGCACTGGGAGCGGCTGGTCGGTCTCGGATACGCAGTGCGGCGGCTCGGCGAACTCGGTTTGACCGCGTCCGGCCTGCGGCGCCTGGCGAGCGGCCAGTAGCCACTTCAACCCCAGGAGCCGCTTGCACCGCTGGCGAGATGGATGCAACTTTCGGCCGACTTGGCCGTAACTCGCTGCATCAGCCAGGGAATATCCGCATGCGCGCTCTTGCTCTCCTTGTCGTCTTCCTGATCGGAATTGGATCTCCAGCCTTCGCTGACGACGTCGCCGCCGCGCAAAGCGTGATCCGCGCGCAGGAGCAGGCTTTTGGCCGCGACGATTCTGCCGCCGCCTATTCTCACGCGGCGCCGTCGATCCAGCAGATTTTTCCGGAAGCCGATATCTTCATGCAGATGGTCCGGCAGGCCTATCCGCCGGTCTATCGCCACAAGAGTTTTGAGTTCGGCGAAGCCCGCGCGGCGGGCGGCCAGATCGCCCAGCGCGTCCACATCGTCGATACCAATGGCGAGGCATGGGAGGCGCTGTATACGCTGGAGCAGCAGCCCGACGGCAGCTTCAAGATCACGGGCTGCTCGTTGTTGAAGGCGGGCCAGGCGGTGTGAGACATACGTTGCGACAGAGGGCCGCACCAAGCCTCGGCATCAGAATTCGCACGCAGTCCTTTGCCATTGCAACCGCCCGGAGTTTACGCCTTACTCGCCCCAATGGACGCAACCGCGTCTTGATCCGGGAGGAAACAAAAATGAAAACAGTACAGACGATGCTGGCCGAAGCCGAAGCCGAGGTGCCGCGTATCAGCCCGGATGAAGCGAAGAAACTGGTTGGCCGGGCTGACGTGCTTTTTCTCGACGTCCGTGAACCGGCCGAGGTCGCAACATCGGGCAAGGTCCCCGGCGCGCTCGCCATTCCGCGAGGACTTGTGGAATTTCGTGCCGATCCAGCTTCCGCGCTGCACGACGCGGCGTTCGATCGATCCAAGACGGTGGTCGCCTACTGCGCATCCGGCGGGCGCTCGGCGCTGGTCGGCAAGACCCTGAAGGACATGGGATACGATAACGTCCGCAACCTTGGCGGCTTCAAGGGCTGGCTGGAGGCCGGCGGCGAAGTCGAGAAGGGATAATTGGCGCGAGCATGATCCGGACCCGCAGGGCCGCGTTAGCGCAGCGCGGGTAACGGCTTTCCCTCGCGACAAACGCGGAAAAGCGTTTGCACGGAGATCATGCTCACGCAAGAAGATGGAGCGGGGTGGCGGTTCGAAGAACCGTCACCCCGATCTAGGCCATCGCCATCCGCTGCCGCGCGCGCATCAACAGCAGCACCATGATGGCGATGTTGACCAGGTTCCAGGCGACGCCGTTGGTAAACGCGGCGGCGTAGGAGCCGGTGGCGTCGAAGATGACTCCGGAAATCCACCCCCCGAACGACATGCCGAACACCGAAGCCAGGATCACGAACCCGACGCGTGTCGCAGCCTCCGAAGCCGGCATCGTCTCGCGGACGATGATGGCGTAGCTCGGCACGATGCCGCCCTGGAACAGCCCGAACATCGCGGAGATGAGGTAGAGCGAGGTCAGGCCGTCGAAGAACAGATAGAACAGCAGCGCGGAGCCTTGCGCGACCGAGCCGATCAGGAGCGTCGGGATGCCGCCGATCTTGTCGGCCAGGAAACCAGAGCCGATGCGGCTGATGATGCCGAGGCCCAGCATCAGCGACAGCATTTCGGCGCCGCGCGCCACGCCATAGCCGAGATCGTTGCAATAGGCGACGATATGAACCTGCGGCATCGACATCGCCACGCAGCATGAGATGCTGGCGAGCCCCAGGATCACGGTGAGCGCATTGGTTGACAGCTTCAGGTCGAGCCGCGGCGGCAGCGCGTTGGCGTGGCTGCGGCGCACCCCTGCGCCCATCAGCACGCGCAAGCCGATCAGCGCCAGCGTCATCGCCACGGCAGTGAAGATACCGAGCGCGATATGGGTGGTGCGCCAGCCATAGGTCTGCATGCCCCAGTTCACCAGCGACGGCCAGACCGCACCGCCGATGTAGTTGCCGCTGGCGGCGATCGCGACCGCCAGCCCGCGGTAGCGCTCGAACCAGTGCGAGGCTTCCGCCATCAGCGGCCCGAAGGTTGCCGCCGAAGAAAGCCCGATGGCAAAATGCACGAGAATGTACGGCCAGATCGACCATGAGATGCCGGCGACGATGTAGCCGAGGCCCAGAATACTGATGCCAAGCCCGATCGCGGTGACGATACCGTAGCGGTCGGATATTTTGCCTGTGATCACCTGGCCCAAACCGAAACCGAGCATCATCATGGTGAAGGCCAGTGACGCCGTGCCTCGCGTGGCGCCGAAATCCTGCTGCACCACCGGCAGCGCGACGACCACCGACCACATGCCGACGCTGCCGAGCGAGCCGATCAGCACGGCCACGGCAAGCCGGGCCCAGGCTCGGCGCGAGTCGGGAACGAACAGTTCGGAATCTCGAATGAATTCAGAAGAAATTACCACGGCGGGCGCAACTTCTAGCGCAATTGCCTAGAGGTCAAGCCACAATGGCGCGATATTGGGCATGCAGATGTGGAGGGGGTGCGCGTCATATGACCAGCACCTCCCCCTCAGAGCATTAGCGCCTACTCCTCAGAGCAATGGCACCTGCTCACGCCATCTGCTGCCACAACTTTTGCACCAGCACGCCGGCGCGTTTCTCGATCGACGCCGCGGCATCGAGCGCCAGATCCTCGCGATAACGTCCCGCGATCAGTTGCACGCCGATCGGCTTGCCCTCGTGCAGCGCGACGGGAACCACCGCGGACGGCAGGCCCAGCACGTTGATCGCGGAAATGAACCGCAAATCGTTGAAGAACATCTCGGCCACGCGCTCCAAGCTGGTCGTATCCGCGCGCGGCCCGGGCGTCGGCATGACCGTCGTCGGCGCCAGCACGACCGGATAATCCTCAAAGAAGGCTTGCCAGGCGCGAATATGACCGTTGCGCGCGGCGGTCGCACGCATCCAGCCCGCGAGGTCGAGCGTGTTCGCCTTGAGCTTGATGCCGCCCCAGGCGGTGTGGAAATGCTCCGAGGCCACCGCCAGCATCCCGGCTTCCTGCAGCACGGCAACTTCATTGACGATGATGTCGCACCAGGTCTGCCAGACGCCGTTGATATCGGGAACCTCGACTTCGCTGACGCGATAGCCCCCGCGCTCCAGATGGTCGGCGGCCTGCTTCAGCGCCGCTCGCACCGATGGATCGACGTTCATGTCGGCGGGCAGTTTCGCCAGCGCGACCTTTATCGGCCCCTTCGGTTTCGGACCCGCCAGAGGTGCCGGCACCCACCAGGGATCGCGCGGATCGCGCTGGCACATCACTTCAAGGCCGAGCCTGACGTCGCCGACGCTGCGCGCCAGCGGTCCCTGCGCCGACATCAGGTGCGCGAGCATCGGCCGCTCGGCCGTGGCGCTTTGATTGAAGGCGGGGATACGGCCTTGCGTCGGCTTGATGGTGGCGACACCGTTGCAATGCGCCGGCCAGCGCAGCGAGCCGCCGATGTCGTTGCCATGCGCGATCGTGCCGATGCCGGCCGCCACCGCCGAGCCGGCGCCGCCCGATGACCCGCCGCAGGTGATCTCGGGGTCCCATGGGTTGAGCGTCAGTCCGTGCAGCGGGTTATCCGTGAAGCCGCGGAACGAGAATTCCGGCGTGTTGGTCAGGCCCAACACGATCGCGCCGGCCTTCCTGAGGTTGCGCACCACAGGCGCGTCCGAGGGCGCGATGATGTTCATTTGCGAAGGCACGCCGTTGGGATTGGGCCTGCCTTCGTAATCGACGTTTTCCTTGATCGTGATCGGCACGCCATGCAGCAGGCCGAGTTCACCGCCCTTCGCCCGGGTCTGGTCCGCCGCTTTGGCGGCCTTGAGCGCGTCGTCGGAGAGATCAACCACAATTGCGTTGAGCTTCGGATTGACCGCGCGCATCCGCGCGATGTGAGCCTCCGTCACCTCGACCGAAGAAATCGCGCCGGACCGGATGGCGGCGGCGGTCTCCAGCGCCGACCATTGCCAGACCGGCCCCTTGGGCACGGCCGGCTTGCGCGATGCGGTCTTTTTCCCGGTCTTGCTGGCCGCCTTCGCGGCGTTGCTGGTGCGGACAGCAGTTTTTTTGGTCGATTTCTTCGCAGGCGCCTTTTTCGAAGCGCGCTGCTTCACAACTCTCTTGGCCAAGTCGGTTCTCCCCAATTGCGCAGCGAAGGTTATGGGCCAAGAGGCCGCGTGTCGAGGCTTACACGCCTGACCAACGAGCTTCTTCAATCGATTGATTCAAAAGCGATCAATGCGAGCAGGCGCGCTCCGATCGCAAAAATGCGCCGTGTCTGAACAGCGATCGCATGGGAAAGGCGCATTTGCCATCGGCATTCCGTGATCCGGATCACTTTTTCGAAGGCGGGGATCGTTCAGGCTGCGCGTGGGTTCGGGGCCACCGCCCGGCCGCTTCTAACGGTTTCGTGAGCAGCAATAGTGAAGCAGCTCACGATCGCCGCCGCGCGTCTCGACTTACAAAAGCCAATGCAACGTGGGAGCTGAACATGCCAAGAGACTTAACGAGAGTCCTGCGCCATGATGTCACTCAGCGTACACATAATGACTGGGCGATCGCTATCCCGGTTGGAATGGTGATCGCGGGCCTGCTGGGCTTCGTCGCCTTTTATCCGAAGCCGGCGCATGTATCCAAAGCCGGACAGGCTGAAACCGTGGGCATCGTCGCCACGAAACCGGAGCCAGTCCCGGCTGCAAGGAAGCCGGTCCGCTACGAAGCGACGATCGAAAACTGGAAGCGCTACCGCGCGGCAACCAAACCTGCCGAGCATCCTCCGGCGGATTGAGCCCTCAAGCCATCTTGCACTGCATCCTTCAGCCCCGGGCTGCACCGAAAGGTGCTCGCAACCGAGGTCGGGCCGGCATAGCCTTGCACCCGCCTGGCCGGATCAACCGGCCGGCGCATATCCTGGGAGGAAGTGATGACACGCGACGTGCAGCGCGATGCGCAGTCCATGATTTCACGACGAACGCTGGTCCACGGCCTGGCGCTCGCCGCCGGGGCCACCGTGGCGGGGGCCGGCACCGCGCTGGCCCAGCAGGGCGCGGTGGGACCGCCATCCGTGGTCACCACCCCGCCGCGCGATTTCAGCCCCCGGGGCGCGCCGACCACCTATTTCTGGGACCCCGATATCATCGCGGTCGATCCGTCGTTCAACGACCTCGCCCAGCCCAACGCGCCAATCCAGCGTCTCCATACCGGACTATTGTGGGCCGAAGGCCCGGCCTGGAGCTCGCAGGGCCGCTATCTCCTGTGGAGCGACATTCCCAATAACCGCCAGATGCGGTGGACCGAGGATGACGGCCGCGTCAGCGTGTTCCGCACCCCGTCCAACAATTCCAACGGCAACTCGTTCGACTTCCAGGGCCGGCAGCTTTCCTGCGAACATCTCACCCGCCGGGTGGTGCGCTACGAGCACGACGGCACCGCGACCGTGCTCGCCGATAATTTCGGCGGCAAGAAGCTCAACTCGCCGAACGACGTCGTCGCCCATCCCGATGGCAGCTACTGGTTCACCGACCCGCCCTATGGCGGCCAGCTCTATGAGGGCGAACCGGACGTTGCGGGCGGCCCCAGCAATCCCGGCGGCAAGCTCAACCCGCGGATCGGGCAGCCGGCCGGCTTCGTGCCGGGCAAGCGCGAGCTGCCGACCAATTGCTACCGCATCGATCCCTCGGGCCGCGTCGACCTGGTCGTGACCGAGGAGCAGGTGCCCGACCCCAACGGCCTGTGTTTCTCGCCGGATTACAAGAAGCTTTACGTCGCCAGCACCGGCAAGGGGCCCGGCGATACCGGGCCGGGCGGCAAGGGCGACATGTTCGTGTTCGATGTCGGCACCGACAACAAGCTGTCGAACCACAAGCGGTTCAGCGACTTCATGGTCGACGGCGTCAAATGCGGACCGGACGGCGTGCGCTGTGACGTCAACGGCAATGTCTGGGCTTCCAGCAATGCCGGCCGCGCCGTCGGCTATAGCGGCGTGACGATATGGTCACCGGACGGCAAGCTGATCGGCCGGATCCGCCTGCCCGAAGTGTGCGGCAACGTCTGTTTCGGCGGGCCGAAGCGGAACCGCCTGTTCATGGCCGCGAGCCAGTCGCTCTACGCCGTGTACACCGCAACCCAGGGTGCCGCCCCGGGCTGAGCCCACCGCGCGAAACAGCGAAAGGAGAAGCCGGCGCAACCCGCCGGCTTCTTCATGCCGCACAGCCCTCGATGCAGTCTGGTCTCGAGAAGTCCTGTCTCGAAAAACTTCGGGCATGCGCACGGTTGTGCGCGACCATGCGCATGCGTGGGGTCTCCGCAGTCATACGGAGCCAAATCGCGGCGCCTGTGTGCTAGATTGAACAGACGCTTTACCACTGTTCGATATTAATCTCGGCGTTTCATTACCAAACAATATTTCGACGAGGGCCCGGCCGGTGTGCCGGGCTTTTGTTTTTCGGCCGTGTTCGGATGGCAGGTCAGCGGAGTGTCTCAACGCGCGCAGGACGGATCGAACCCAACGGTCCTCAATAGTCGCGGCGGGGCTTTTTATTGCGTCGCTTTCCGCCCTCGTAATAGGGATTGACGACGCATTGTGCGGCGCGGCCCGATGCCGACATATTGCACTGTGGGATCGAGGTGTAGCCGCATTCGAAGTAAAAATCGTTCCGGCCCGTGTAGACCTGCAGGCAGACGGGATACTTCGGATCATAGGTCTGGGCGTGAGCCGACGGCGCAGCCACCACCGCCGCAATCGCCAATGCAGCTAACGTCAGAATGCGCATCAGAACTCCTTCGACGGCAGAATTGCCCGCTGCCGCCGGGATAACCCCGCGCGGGTGCCGGTAGTTCCTCTCGGACAAACCGCGCATGCCCGATCCGGAAACCCGACGCTAGGCGCTCCGTCGATAGCAGCCAGCCTGCAGCCGTTTGAACCCGACGGCTGCGGCCAAGCTTACTCGCGATCACTTGCCGATATTTCCAGCGATTGTGCTGGTCGCGTCGTTCATGGCCCGGAGCATGTTGGTGGTCAGCTGGATGGCCATTTGCCGCTGAGACAGCAGGCTTTGCAGACGGATCATGTACAGTTCGCCACCGCAAACCCGGTCGAGTTCTGTTTCTGCCAATTCGTGCGCAAGGTTATTCATGTCGTTTGTCCCCTGGTGGATGTTTCGCTCGATGCCGAACGTTCGATCAGCGGATCGGGAAAACGACTTTCGGCAGCGGCTGCTTCGGGAACAGCAGCTTCAGGATGTCAAGGATGCAGCCGCCTTCGGTGACGCCGCCGGCCACGATCTCCAGTTCCTCGATCGCCAGTTCACGGTTTTCGGTATTGGGCTTGGTCATGACATTTCTCCATCGGTTGAACATGAGGTGAGGAGCGATTGCTCGTCATGACGCAACACTACGCTTGCCGATTTGCGGATCACCGTGACGATCATCACACGATCCGGAATGAACGATACGGATGGGGCCGATGCTACAAACCGTGACTTACCTCACGGCACGTCGCTCGCGCGAACCTAGCCTGCCCTGTCTGACGATGCGGATGGTCCCTTCGTCCCACGACAGGAGACAGACATGGAATCCGGGCAAATCGAACCCAACCCGCTCCGGGAAACCGAACTCGATACCATCTCGGGCGGCCGCACGTGTAACCACGCTCCGCCCAGGATGGAAGTAAGCATACCGTTCGGCGGCCAGGTGCTGGTGATCTGGGCGACCCCCACCTGCTCCGGCACCTATTGGTACGTGAAGTAATGCGCAGGCCGGCCCCTTTGAAGGAGGCGTTGGTGGCTGCAGGTCTGCTCGATGAATCCGGAAAGCGGCGCGAAGCTGCCTGACGTGGCTTACTGTTTGCCGGCGGTTGCGACCGGTTCGACCACCTGCTGATCGACGACGCCCAGGCGCCCCGGCAGCGCTCCCGAACGTACCAGCATCGCGACGTTGTTGGCGTCTTCGATCGTAAAGTTGCCCGAAATGATCGCCGAGCCGCCCGTGATCGGCTCGCTGATAATCGACTCCGACAGCACCTGGTCGTCAACGACGATCGCGAACGGCTTTGTGATATTCTCCTGCGTGATGGTGGCGAAGCGCCGGGCGCCGCGCGCATTCAAGCGGAACGACGCGATCGGCTGCTGGGTTCGCGGGTCGATCAATGGCGACGCGTCGATGATATCGTCGCCCTCCATTGCGATCTCCTTCAGGACCACAGAAGGCTCCCTGGTCTTGAAGTGGTAAAGAACTTCGGATGTCGGCGGCACCGGACCTTTCAGAGCCAGCGCGGCGATCACGGACACGTCCACCAGTCGGAACGTCACCCGCCCTCGCTTGCCGAGCATCGCGCTCACGCGCTCCGGATCCCTGACGCCCGGCAACAGCACGCGAAGCCGGTCGGCCCCATCGGGCTGCTGGCTGGCGTCCCTGATGCCGGCGTTGCGCAGGCGTTGATCGATCATCTCGCCGGATTGCCTGACCAGTTCGCGAAGGCGCTCGGCGAACCCTGCCTCTGTCGGCATCAGCCGGATCAGCCCGTCACCGCTGTCGGCAACGCTGATCGTCTGTGCGCCGGAAGGCGAGTCTTTCGTGGATGGCACCAGCTTGGCCAGCACGCGCTGCCGGTCCTTGGGTTCGGCAATCCGGACCTCGACGCCGCCGTCGCGCATCGCCAGACCGGAGAACGGAATGCGCCCTTCCCGCACGGTCCGATACACATCATCGCGCAGCTCCGTCACGACGGCTTCGCGCAACGCGGCGCTATCGACCTTGAACAGAATCTTGGAGCCGCCTTGCTTGGCCAGCGCCTGCTCGGCTTTGGCTGCGATCGCCGCGCGCGCCTTGTCGACCGCTTGCGCGTCATCGGACGTGCCGCGCGGGGCGGCTATGGCCGAACACGCGGCAGACACCAGCATGAAGGCGACGATAAACCCTGCCGTCTTGCCCCGCACGTTCATGGTCACAGCGTCCTCTCATCCGGCGGCACGGATGTGCCAGTCCTTTAGTGCCGGAGGCGCGCGCCGAGGTTCAAAGCCCTTGCCAAAGGCCCAGGGCCAATATGAACTCCCGTAGCACCTCAGGCTGGGAGACGTCGCGTGAGCCCGATCGATATGCTGTTCACCAACGCAAGATTCGCTGACGGTTCGCTCAATGATGTCGCCGTCGCGAACGGACGCATCAGCTCCGTTTCGAGAACCGGAACCCAAATCTCCGCCGGTGCGCCGACACGCGATCTCGGCGGCGCGCTGATCGTTCCCGGATTTGTCGAAGGACACATCCACCTCGACACCAGCTTCTATGGCGACGACTGGAAGCCCCACAAGCCCTATACCAACGGCTTCAATGTCCATGAACGCGTCGCCCTTCAGGCGCAAAATTTCGCCGAAGCGGCTCCCGTGGAAGTCCGCGCCCGAAATCAGCTCGAGCTTTGCATCGGCCATGGTTCGACGCATATGCGCAGCCATGTCACGGTAGACGGCACCATCGGACTCCAATCGCTGGAGAAGATTCTGGCGGTGCGCGAGGCCTACCGGGGTATCATCGATATCCAGCTCGTCGCGTTCCCGCAGAGCGGTATCCTGCAAAGCCCCGGGACAGCTGAACTGCTCGATGCAGCGGTGGCGATGGGCGCTGATCTCGTCGGCGGCATCGATCCCGCGAGCTTTGATCGCGATGTCGAAAAACATCTGGATGTCGTGTTCGGCGTTGCCGAGAAACGTGGCGTCGGCGTCGACATTCATCTGCACGATAGCGGAACGCTCGGAATCTTCGAGATCGAACAGATTGCGGCGCGGTCGCGCGCGCTCGGCATGGGCGGCCTTGTCGCGATCAGCCACGCCTATGCGCTCGGCGATGTCGCCCTCGACCTCGCCAAACGCACGGCCGACGTTCTGGCCGAAAGCGACGTTGCGATCATGACCAACGCGCCCGGACGCCGGCCCTTTCCACCTGTCGCCCTTCTGCGCGAGGCCGGCGTCACCGTATTCGGCGGCAGCGACAATATCCGGGACTCCTGGTGGCCTTATGGCGACGGCGACATGCTGGGCCGCGCCAACATGATCGGCTACCGCTCCGGCTTCAACACCGACGACGAATTGGGGATTGCCTTTGACGTCGTGACCAGGGCCGGCGCGAAAGCGCTGCGGCTTGAAGGCTACGGGCTTGAGGTCGGCGACAAGGCCGATTTCGTGACCTTGAATGCGCAACATGTGCCGGAGGCGGTGGTGGCGATACCTCGCGGGCGATCGGTCTACAAAAATGGAAAACCCGTGGCGCACGATGGACAGTTGGTCCGATCGTAAGTTTGCCGGGCTCCCGATCCTGACCGACTAGCTACCATTCAACGCTTGTTCAGGCGCCAGCCCATTTCCCAGAAGTCGGCTTCGAGCCGGGTTGCTTCCTTGAAGGTTGCGATCAACTCGGCCTCGCGGGCCGGCGTCGCGTAGCGATCGGCAAGCGATTCCAGATGCGCCCGCGCGTTGGCCGCGACCTCCTGATAGGGTGCGCCGGCATATTCGGCGATCCAGACGCGATAAGGGTTGGTTGCGACTAGCGCGTTCGGGTGCGCGGCGAGCCTAGTTGCGATCTCGGCGTAGCCGATCACGCAAGGCGCCAGCGCCACCTTGAGCGACAGCAGGTCACCGCGCATTCCGGCGTCGAGCACGTAGCGGGTATAGGCCAGCATCTCGACCGCCGGAGGGGCTTTTTCGAGATCGCCGGGCGACAGCCCCCAGCCGGCGCAGAGTTTGACGTGCAGGTCCATCTCGACGTCGAGAATGGCCGAGAGGCCGGCGGCCGCCTCGCGCATGTCCGCGAGCTGAGGCGACTTGTAGACCGCGAGCGCGTAGGCGCGCGCAAACTCGATGAGGAACAGATAGTCCTGAACGAGATAGTGACGAAACGCCGCCTCGGCGAGCGAGCCGTCCGCCATGGCGTTCGTAAAGGCATGCCCGGTGTAGGCGCGCCACTCGGCGGATGCTTCGGTCTTCAATCGCTCGAAGAAACTCATGATCTTTCGCTGGGCTGGCTTTTCAACGGGTGGCCTGTCCGGTGATAACAGACCACTGCGGCACCGGACAATGCCGCTCTGCCCAGAAGCATTTCACAGCCCGACGGAGCACGACGTGCTGCGACGTTTTGCGCCTCGGCCAGCTTTCCGGCGCCGGAACTCCGCGGCACAGGCGGCCGTTGACGTGTATGGCAACCGTTCTGCGAAAACCCGTGATTATTGCCGTGATTGTCGCGGCAATCTCGATTACCACCATCATCCTGGTAGATCACACCAACCTGATCGTTGACCGACGGGCGCCCCAGACGCCTCCCGGAACGACATTCAACACGGTGAACGACGCCGGCGCGACGGTCACTCCGACCCGTCCTGAATCGGCGATCAAGCCGACGCCGCCCGGCCCGGCACCGGTTCAGCCGGCCATTCCGGCCAAGTAGCCGACGGCCTCGCTGGCGCTGAATCTCGGATATCGGGCCGCGCCTTGCGCGGGATCCCCGGCCCTACCGGGTCACTTGGCGTAGCCCTGCGATCGGAGCCACGCGACCTTGCGGTTTCCGTTCATCCAGTCGTCGGCATCTGCCTTGCTGGTCAGCCCGGTGATCACGCGTTGTTCGCTGCCCGGATAGTCTGCCTGGATAGTCCAGTCGTCATCTGCGATCCTGACGGTCTTGAAGGTCACTTTTGCTTTTGCCATGAGACCTTATGCACCATCCCGAGGCGACTGTGTGAGGTTTTCTCACGATTGGAACCAGCGCGGAGGCAACGAAAAAAGGCCGAACCGAGGCAGCCTTATCGTTCCAGCACATAGCGGACTCGTTATGCTCAGTTCTTCCGCTAATGACCGACCCAAAGCGGACTTCGGGCCAGTGCCTGCGTTCCTAGTGGCCTAGTTTAAAACGTGGCCTGATTTGAGTTGTTAACGATTTCGCGATGTGAGCAATTTTGACCACTATGTCGACCTGCGGACATGCCAGATTATCCCATCACCGCCCCGCCATCGGCTTCCATCGGTGATGAGAACGCGAGTTGCGCTCCCGCCTCCTCAAGAATGGAGCAGCGCCATGCAGCGACGCCACTTCAAACAATCCGCTCCACTAGATCAACGACTAACGCTCGAGGCGGAACGCCTCCGTAAAGAAGCCCAAGGCACCCCGCCGGGGGTTATTCGCGACAAGCTCATTCGCCAAGCCAGACAGGCCGAAACAGCTTCGCACATGCATGAATGGCTCACGTCTCCCGGCCTGCAAGCGCCACTCTGATGCCGGAGTATCGCGCTTACATCGTAGGCGAGGACGGGCACTTCATCGGATACGAGCCGCTGGTCTGCGCCAATGACAGTGAGGCCATGGAAAAGGCCAAACGCCTTTCAAACCGTGGCCCGGTGGAGCTTTGGAGCGGGCCCCACCAAGTCGCTCGGCTGGGGGCGGCAGAGACTAGCGACTATGCCATAACGCACGAAATACGCGATGGCCACAGGGCCCCTAAACCCGCAGAGCACCCTAAGTAGGGCCGCCTCATTTGGCGAAACCCAACTATCCTGTAATCTTCGCCGACATGTCCGACGACGCCGCCAGATTTCGCGGGCAAGCTGGCGATTGCCGAGACCAGGCCGAGCGTGCGGTGGCCTTCGCGAAAGGCGTTGCTCTTCTATCGAGGAGGGCAGTGATAAGATAGGAAGGGGGCAACCCAAAGGAGTTGCCATGAAAAAGCCTCTGACGATACCGGACGAGCCGCAACCCCGCAACATCACACGCGCTGACCTTGTGATGACCGAGGGCTTTGGCTTGGAAGTCGATGGGCGGATGAAGACAGTATTTCCAACGCTTCAAGCCGCGCAGAAAAGGGCGAGGGATCTCAAAGCCCAGTTTCCGATGCTCCAAGTCAAGGTGTACGACGCTGCGGAAAAGAAGATGCTGGAGTTGTCGCCGACTGAGTGATGCTATGAGACCATGAAAATTGACCAGATTATCCGACCAGCGGAAGCGAACGTCGTCGGCTTTTGGGCTGCGCGACGGTGAGACGAGACCTTGCCGATACGCGTGCTGACTTCCAAAATTGACCCGGAACCTCATAACCATCGTTCGTACTAAGGAACGACGTTCTCATAGGGATTAGTGGCCTGTTGGGTGATGACCGGATCAAACTATCTGGTGCATTATCGGCGTCATGTCAGACGACGCAGCCAGGCCGTAAGCTAGCTGACGAATGCCGAGAGTAAGGCGAGCGGGCCCTTAACCCGCTCGATAAGGAATCGTGGCTGCGGCTCGCGGGCGAATGGACGAAATGGCGCAAACCGCCGAACTCAGGCTCAAGAGAGAGTAAGGCAGCTCGTAAGTACCCTAGTCGGCGGCATTTTTCTCGGTCTCGCGCGGTAACTCGCCACGATTTTCGGCAGTCTCTTCCGGATCGCCGGGCGTTTTGCCGGCCATATTTCCCGGGTTGTAGTGAAACTTGCCCTCCGGGTTTTCGCCGGGCTGCTTTTTGTTTGGGTTTCTTGTGTTGTCGTCGGCCATCAGGCGTTCCTTTGGAAGGAGGAACAACGTTTAACAGAACTGCGCTGGTTACGTTCCTGTACGAGTGGCCTGCGGTGGCCTAATTTGAGTGTTTAACTAGTTCGCGATGTGAGCTGTATTGACCAGTATCTCGGCTGCCGGATATGCCAGATTGCCCCGGTCACCGCACCGCCCCGTTTGGCCCTTATCGGTGATGCGAACGCCCGGTTGCGCTCCCGCCTTCCTCGATGGAACGGAGCAGCCCTATGCAGCAAAGACAGCACTACACACCACCTGAAATCCTCGAGCAACGTCTTGCCGAAGAAGCACACTGCCTGCGCGAGCAAGCCAAATTGCTTCCACCTGGCGCGGTTCGGGAGGCCACGATCCGCAAGGCCCGACAGGCCGAAACCGGATCGCACCTGAGCGACTGGCTGCGATCTCCCGGCCTGAAGGTTCCGAACTAATGCACGCATTCAGCGATAACTACACCTTGGGCAAGTTCAACCGCCCTCATACGCGAACTGGCTCGCCGAACTTCGCGCCCTGTTTCCTGTCCCGGATGAATTCCTTCTAGCGGAAGCGATCTTCAGCTTCCCAAACGCATTCAAGGAAGGAAAGACGCCGCAACAGGCTTACGAGGCGTTCGATATTTTCGTCAGCGCGGAGGCTTGAACATGAACGGCAACAGCCGTAGGCCGCTGCTGACCGCTCCATCCGCCCCCGCATGCTCTTCGGCTGCTTCAATCTGACGTGCATTTCCCTGAAGGCGCGAGATAGCTCAGGGCGAGGCTGCCTCGTTCATCCCGGCTGTGAAACCTTCATCGTGCGGCACTTTTACTTCAGGACGTCGGCGGCGTGAATGGTATGGTAGGCGTCCCACCGCGGGGAACGGAACCGGACATGCCAAACAATACCGATCAAGCAAAATTTGATCCAAAGGAGTTTCTCGCCAAGGTGGGCGAAGGGAAGACTATCCTTGAGTTTCGTAAGGATGAGGTCGTCTTCGCGCAGGGCGATGCGGCAAACGCGGTGTTCTACATTCAGAAAGGCCGAGTTAAGGTCGTTGTCCTATCCGAGCAAGGCAAGGAAGCCGTGGTCGGCATTTTAGGACCCGGCCAGTTCTTTGGCGAAGGCTGCATGAACGGCCATTCGCTGCGGATCGCGACGACGACAGCGATGGAGGAATGCCTGGTGACCGCGATAACGAAGAGCGCCATGGTCGCGGCACTGCACGATCAACCCAAGTTTTCCGAGCTGTTCATGGCCTATCTGCTGACCCGCAACAGCCGGATAGAAGAGGACCTGATCGACCAGCTCTTCAACTCCAGTGAAAAACGGTTGGCGCGCCTGCTGCTCCTGCTGGCGAATTTCGGCAAGGAGGGAAGCCCTCAACCGATCACTCCGAATATCAGCCAGGAGACATTGGCCGAAATGATTGGAACGACACGATCCCGCGTCAGCTTCTTCATGAACCGATTCCGCAAGCTCGGCTTCATAAGCTACAACGGAAAAATAGAGGTCAACAGTTCATTGCTGAACGCGGTCTTGTACGACAAGCCCGAGATCAAGCGCGAATTGTAAAACGATAAGGAATTGTTCCCAGGCGTCACAAGCCAACCCGCCGGGCGCGTCGCTAGGGCTTCGCCAGCAAATCCGCGATCTGGAAAGCGCTACGCTACAATGCCAATCAATGTTGGTAGTCGAGTGCGGAAGCCGCCAGCCGATCCTTCATCCGGCTGATCGAACGGAACTATTGCGCCGATATAAACTGGAAATGGCCGAGCGCCTGAATACCGTGTCGATTGCTCGGAATTGACTCGCTATTGGACCGTTAAAAGGCGCACGGTGATTTATCACCGTTTCGCGCTTTCGGCTGTTGTCTATGCGATTTGTGCTCGTGAAGACGGGAGGACGCAAATTCCGCTGCGTCGATTGCGATGTAACGGACCTCCTTAAGTTGCCGGAGGTCAGCCAGCTTCTCACGGACGAATTAAGACATCCGGGCTAAATTACCTCCGTTGGCTTTGATGCCGAAACTTACTGAGAGGCTGGCATTCATCCGACAGGCATCGGTCTTTGGAGGTCATCATGAATGACGCATTCTCGCTCTCAATCTCGGTAGGTATCATTGCCTTTGGATTTTGCATTGCTGCTAGCGCGATCGGCGCTGGCTCGTCTTGGGCCTGGATGCTCATAGGACTACTTCCCGTCATTGTAGGTACGATCAGCCTTTATCTGGCGATTCGCGAAGTCAATGTTGCGCAGCGGAATTGAGATTCAGTGAGTGTGGAGGACGGCAAGCGCCTGCCTCAATGGGGGTGTTCTCAAAGAAGGAGGACTTCCACGAAACTTCGCGCAACATTGTTCTTTGCGGCCGCACTTGGCGGCGTCGCTGCCGTGGTTGCCCCTGCTACAACGGCCGCGGCTGAGCCTAACAGCCAGATCACCATCCTCTATGACGCTTTCGGCACCTGCCGCAATGAAGAAGGATTGGGGCTTCTCCGCGCTCGTGGAGGTCGCCGGTAAACCGATCTTGTTCGACACTGGCAACGATCCAGACATCTTCGCAGCCAACGTCAAGGCGAAGGGTATTGACCTCACCAACATTGGCAAGGGGCTAGGTCAGCATCCCTCACTTGATCTTCCTTGAGCCGCGCCCAGCTTTAAGGAAGGTTAGGTTTGATCGATAGGTTCTCGCACCGGCTAGCACCAACAAGAGACATAAGAGACCCATAGCGGCCACTGTCTAAGGCTAGAGCAAAGTCGAGCGCATCAATCCCAACTGTAAACGAAAGGACCGCCGGTCTCCGGCGGTCTTTTTGTTTGGGTGAGCCGGGGCGATCAAGGTCCTCGTGATATGCTTAAGCCAAAGCAAGGAGGGCTGGCATCATGCCTACCGGATTATTCAAAACACCCGATCAGTCGGCTCAGGTTGAATACGACGGCGTTTCCATCCCGATACCTAGGTCGACATACGAGAAGAACGGCTACAAGCCCGATTTCGACAAACTGCCCCTCGAAGACGAATATAAGGCGGCCCAGGAGAAGTTGCGTAATGCCCCAAGAAGCGGACATCTCGCATTTATGAGTACGCGTCCTAGCGCTCAAGGCGGATGAGCTGGAGCGCCATCCGCCCTTCGAACCCAAGACAGGATGGCGGACTGAGCCGCCGCCTGTTCATCGGGCGCGCCTTGCGCGACACGTCGCGCTCACTCCGCTGCGGCGCTGACCGAAACAGGCCGCGCGCAGATCAGTACCGGTCGTAGTAGCGGCCGCGCGGATAGTAGGCGTGGGCGTGCATGGGGTTGATGCCACAATAGGCGTCGGTCCCGTACGCGGTCGCCATGCACTGCTGATAGCTGGAGAACTGGCAATTGCCGGGATAGCCCCACTGGCGGCCTTGCAGGCAATAGCGATCCTGGATGCGCTCGGCTGCGGGCGCCGGCGACATCGATCCGACGACGGTCAAGGCGGAAACGGCTGCCAGAATGGCAAGGGAAACATTGCGGCGCATGGTCGAAGCTCCTTGAATTGCTATCAATTGCTTTCGATAGATAGACGGACTAGCCCCTCGAAAAGTTCAACCCGGGCGGATTAATTCCTGGTGATGTTCAGGGGGTTGATCACGTGGCTGGTCGCTGCCGGCGGATGATATCTGTTGTTGGGGTGCATCGCCGCCGCAACGAGCAGGGCGAGAATCACGAAGCCGGCTATCTTGCGCATCGTCCCGCTCGGTGCTTGGCGAGGGCTCGCCGTTGATCCGGAGCGAGTGTGCCGAGGCTGTTCTTGCGGGAATGTGATGGGAATCACAAAAGCCGTCCAACTGAAGCGGCCGTGTTGATGCTGAAGCCTAATAACGAAGCCTTGACCGAGGCGGCTAAATTCGAGGGCGTGCAGCGGGAGAAGGCGCGCTAGTATCAGTGATTGTGTTGCGCGTCCGTGCCGAAGCTTTGCGGCAGACGTTACGCTCCAGCAAGCGGCCTCGACAATAAACCCGCGAGGCAGTTCTGGTTGGCGATTGCGAGGGATGTTCCGATGCGCATTTTGGCTTTGACGTTTCTAACGATTGGTCTGGTTGCCGCAGCCGAACAAGCTCCGGCGCAGACCTATGACCCGGCGTTTCCAGTTTGTGCGCATGTCGTTCCGTGGGGCGGCGGTTCGTTTGAAGATTGCACCTACCATACGATGGCCCAATGCGCGGCATCGGCTTCCGGCCGCGCTGCGCAGTGCCAGCTCAACCCGTTTTACGCTGGTGCGGCAGCGCCGAGACAAGGCGAGCGGCGTTATCGCCGGGGCTACTGAGCTGGTCTAGCAGGCCCCCGTTGGCGGCCCTATTCATCGGCTGCCCGATTTCGAAAGGGCCCGGTCGACCGCCAGTACCACCTGCGTAATGGCCTCGCTGCGCGTTTTCGTTTCACCGCTTTTGGTGGTGTGGTCGTCAAGCGTCACCGCCCATCGCCACGAATTGGGCTGGTCGCCTTCGAAAATCAGATAATTCTTGCCGCGGTATTCCATCGGAAAAAATCGATACTTGTCTGCAATCAATGCCGGTCGCGCTAATCTCCCAACATACCACGGTTCTGCATCCGGCCGCACGGTGAAATTTGTGCCGCCGCAGCCGAACCGGTCGCCGCGCTGGCGGGCCCGAAGCTTCCAAGGCCATCAGGCTGGCCCCTGCCCTCCCTGGCAATGATGACGGGCCTGACAAGGCTTAATGAAAAGGCCGCAATGAGATACTGGTTCTATTTCTCCTTCAGCCCTCGCGGCAGCGCGTCGCGCAAATGGACGGTATCCAGCACGTTTCCTGCCTCGTCCGCGATCAGAATCCTCATCGGCATGCCGTCGATGGCGAGGACGATCCACTCGGCAAGCATTTCGCGCGCCGCCAGCAGCGCTTCCCGGCGCGCGGCTTCGAGGTCGGGCAGTTCGGTGCCGTCGGGATCGGTGTCCAACTCATCGATGTGAAAGTAATATCGCGGCATGCTGGTTCTCGACTACCAACGCTACTCAACATGCACATTTGCAATAAGTTGCTCTGTCAGTCGGCGAAGAGGTGCCAGGGGTCGCCAAGTTTTTCGTCCCGACGTCGCCTAGCGAGCAGACGAATGGCAAAGGGACGGTTAGCGTGGAACATCATCGCCCGATTCCCCAGGTATTTATCGGTGACAGAGAGACTCTCCTGGACGGCCCCGACGGCACCGGGCGAACGATCCTCACCGTCGAACTCACGACCGGGTAACGTCGCATCGCCACGCGCCACGCCTGCCGGGCACAGCCGGCCGGGCCGCCCGTCGCCTGCTATGCCGGCGGCTCTGTTACGCTGCATGGGTCGCCGAAGCGCTCCAGCCTGATCACGAGGCGCGTGCCACTCCAAAGCTCGATATCGCAACCGCCGAGCAGTCGCCTGGCCCGGACGATGGCGTCGGCATACCGGGACAGGTAAAGGCGCGTGAGCCGGTCATATGCCGTCCTGGCCGACCGTATACGCGCGGTACTTGATCACTTGCGCGATGCCAGCCCCGACGATGCCAACCCTGGCGGCGACAGCCACCGGTTCATGCGTGAAGCTGTCTCAGCCTGTTGCGCCCGGCGCAAAAGCAGCTCCCGGGCTGTGCTGCCGGCAGGTTGCTCTTCAGCCGCTTCCTTGAACCGCAGGGCCTCTTCCGCCAGCCGCTCCTCGAAAGTGGCCGTGTGCTTGATCCGTCTTCTGGTCTGGACCATGGCCTTGTCCTCACCCAAAACGCCCTTGTCCGATTTTAATCCGCCGTCGTCCGGATCGTCTGTCCGCTGCCCGACATTTCAAACCCTCGCCATGCCCGGCCCGATGCTGGTGGCATGCGTTCGCCTGCGCGCGAAACTTGCGGCGTGTTGCGCTGGCATGGCATCGGGAAAATCGCACGCCCGGGCGGCGGCTTTCAGCCGTCGAAGATGCGCGCGTAGTGAGAATTGACGGCCGCATCGCACTCGCAAGCGCGCTGTTGAATCCTGGCAATGTCGATGATGTGAACCCGGCCTCGCGCATAGGAGATCAATCCGGCGTCCTGCAATTTCCCCGCCACTGCCGTGACGCTGGTTCGGCGCACGCCGATCATCTGGGCGAGAAATTCCTGCGTCAGCGGTATGTCGTCGCCGACGAGTTGCTGCATCCTCAGGAGCCATTTGCAGGTGCGGGAATAGACGTCATGAACCGCGTTGCACGCACAGGTCTGTTGCACCTGCGCGAGGAAGAACTGTTCATAGTGCATCAGCATCTGCCGGAGTTTAGGATTCTCCCGGGTGAGATCGCGCAGCCGGTCGGCATCGACAACCGAAGCGGACCCCGCAACCAGCATCACGACATGGTTCAGGGAGATCTTGTGATCCATCGCGGGGCCTGCGCCGTACTGACCGTCCCTGCCGATCATGCCGGTTTCGATCCGGCCTCCGTTGGACAACTCGACGACACAGGAAATGATGCCGCCATGGGGGAAGTATACCCTCTGGACATGCGCATGGGTTTCCGCGATCGCAAAACCCTGACGCAGTTCTGCGATGATGAGGTGCGGCTCGAGGTGCGCGAAGGTGGCGCGATCGAGCCGGGACAAAAGTTGATTTTCTCGATGACCGCGCATGGCGCTCTCTTTGGAGAAGGCGGGAGCGCGACGAACTCTCAGTCACCGAAAGAAGCCCCGGACGGCGCGGTGATAATGTCATCTAGCAGACATTTGCGGCCTTCGTCTGTCTTGTAGGCAACTTATGGGGGCGACGCTGCCAGGGAGGCTGCCAGGCTGGAATTCGACCACTCAGGCCGAACGAGGCGCGCGGCGCTAGAGCAACGCAAGCGCGATACCAAAGCACGTTATCAGCGTCGCGGTGCTCAGTGACACCACGACCAAAGCCTCTTCCTTGCGCTTTTCCAAATTGTCCATCCGGACTTACGTCGACGGAGCGGCTTTGTTCCGCTACTCGTCGATCTCGCGGAGTTTCATTTCCGGAACTATTGGAGCGGATGGACGAACGCGCAATTCGCCGTCCGTCCCCCGAACACCAAAGGGCGGATGACGCCGGAACCAGGACGACTTCGCAGGACCTGAATCGGCCTAACCGAACGATCTTGCCATCTGAGAAATGACGGCTTTCGCACTGCGCGAATAGTACGAGCCATGGAAATGCTCGTCCACAAAATGGAGCACAAGGAGAGCAACGATCGTGGCCGCCAGCACCCTCATTCGAATATCGTCGCGCCGGGGACTTAACGGCAAGTAAACAGCCAAACCCGCGCGTGGGGGATCAGCGACAGCCCAAACGTCGGTAACGAAAAATTAACCCTGCCCGCGCCACCCTTTCATCAGATGGAGGGCGCCCAAGAATGCAGGTTTTCAGAATGACGCTGAGTGACGGTGCGAGGAAATTCCACATCGCCATTCAGGCACCGGATGCCGCCGCCGCGGAGGCGAAGGCCGCCGATTGCTTCGATACCTCGAAGTGGCAGATTCTGAATATCCGCCGCGCCGGCGTGGTGGCCGCCAGGCCGGAACCGCAATCCGTCGCGGCTTGATCCCCAGGGGAATGTGAGCCACGCTTCGGCCCTGCCCGCCACGTTCGCTCAACCTGCCGCTGCCTTGTCTTCCTTGTCGATACCACGCGCCACGATCCTGAGCGCGTCATCCGCTAGCGGCCGCTGCAGCCCCCTGGCCTCATCCCATGGCGCGCGCATCCAGACGTCGCGTTCCTCGTCGGTCGTCAGGATCACCGGCATCGCCTTGGGGTGAACGGGCTCGACGACCGCATTCGGCGTCGTCGTGAGAAAGCCGTAGACATTGTGCGGACCGGGGATCGGCTTCGACTTGGTGCCGCGATCGCCCTTGAACTCGGTCCAGATGCCGCCGAAGGCGAACAGCGGCCGATCGTCATGGAGGGCGAACCAGACCACGTCCTTCTTTTTCGTCTCCGGATCGGGCTCCGGCGCGTATTCCGCAAAACTGTTCACCGGCACCAGGCAGCGGTTTTCCGGCTTCAGCCAGCCGCGCCAGTGCGGCGAGGAGGTGTTGCGGATGTTGGTGACCGGCGGGCCGCCGGTGCGCGGTGGCGGCGGCATGCCCCAGCGCATCGTCACCAACTCAGTGCCGTGATCGGTGTTGCGCACGACAGGCGCGGGATAGTCGGGGAATACGCCGGGCATCGGGGCGAGGTTGCCGACGTACCGGTTGACGACGCGAAACAGCCGGCTGATCGCTTCCTGGTTGGTCGTGATCGAATAGAGGTTGCACATGTTGCGATCGACGGTACCGGCCGATTAAGCCACTCGCAATTTCAATAAGCGCCGGTCCGTACAGATGCGCAGCTTCCGTGGCACATCGCCTATGTCGGCGGCGTGCCGGTATTGAGCAGATTGGAAATGGCGGTCACAAGCTGCGCCGGGGCAAAGGGTTTGGCGAGCAGAACACTGTTGGGGACGCCCTTGGAAGCCCACTCCCCTTCGTGAGTGCCGGTCATATAGATAACGGGCATCGCCGGATCGGTCTCTCTGGCCGCGCGAGCGACTTGCCATCCGTTCAGGCTTCCGAGCAGATTGATGTCGGTCACGACCGCCCGGTATTGCGCTTCATCACCCTGGAGCAGCGCAATGGCTTCCTCGCCGGATGTTGTGATGGCTGATTTGAAGCCGCCGTCTGCAAGCGCATCTTCGACCATGGCCTGGATGAGATGGTCGTCCTCGACGACCAGTATGGTAACCGCATGATCCACTTCAACCGCTCCCTGCAGCAGTGTTGCAGTCCTCCGGGAGAGTAAGTGACGCTGGAAAGGATTGGTTCCGAAATAATGTTCAAAAGTGAACATTTGGCGCAGGGTGCTGCGTCAGGCACGCAGGATCGGCGTCGGCTTCTGCGTGACAGGCCGTGGCTTGATCGACGCAGGCTTCGGCGTTACCGCGGGGCCTGCAGGCCCGCTGAGGCCAGCCATTCCTGCATGTGCGAAGCCGTCTCGGCCTGCCGCGCCCGGCGAATGAGCTCGTCGCGCGCAACGCCCGGCGGGGTGCCGCGCGCTTCCTTGCGCAGGCGTTCTGCCTCTTCCGTCAAACGTTGATCTAGCGGGGCGGTCTGTTTGAAAATGCGTCGCTGCATGGCGCTGCTCATTCCCTGGGGGAGGCGGGCCACGACCGGTGGTCCATCACCGATGGAAGCCACTGGCCGGGCGGTGATGCCAGGACAATACGCCACCGGTACTGCCGGTCTGTCCACTTGTGCACACACAGCGCAAATCGCGGCTCGGCTGGCCCTCAAATTCCGTTTCTTGATCTGGCCACAAATTTCTTATGGTCTACCCTACTGCCTGTTGCTCCCTCGGGAGGCTTGGGAAAATGAAGGCTGGAGAACCGGCGCATTGCCCTACCTGTCACAGCGACCTGACCCTCGTTCGTACGCAGCCAGATCAACCCGGATTCGAGTTGCAAACCTTGCACTGCCCGAGGTGCGATATCACGCATCGCTGGATGGTCAGGAAGCAAGCATCGCCGCCAAGCGGGTCCAGACTTGCCAGCAAGCGACCCAGGCCCAAAATCCTCGCGCGGTTCTGGAAGAAAAAATAGCAGCGCGTCGGGCGGATTAGCGACAGCGTCATCCGCCATCCGGGCTCGCAGCAACATGGTCCCGGCGCTAGTCTAGTTCTTCAGAGCATCGTCGCTTGTCGCTGCGTCAAGCGAGTCGACAGCGGCCATTGCTCCTTCGGCTTCTTCACTTTGAACCTGCCGGAAGAGAGTCGTAAAGCTCTCGGCGATCCGTCGCCAGGCAGCCCTGTCCGTCTCATTCGTGGCCCGTCGCGCTTGGTCGTGGGCCGCTAGCGCCCGCCGCCAATATTCGGCGCTGTTATCCATGTCGGTATCTGCAATCGGGAAAAATACGTTCGATCAATGCCAGCAAATTGTCGCATCGGCGACCGCCGGTCAATCCGGCTCTCGGGAAACTCCGGGGTAGACCAGGACTAGGCGTCCGGTACCGACCGAGGACATCAGTCAATCTGAATCAGGACAGTCTTTTTGCAGGGACTTGGGGGACGCTCGGCATGCCCGGTTTTGGTTTGCGGTGGCAGGCCGGAGCCGAGTTCGAAAAGCGCCGCGAGAAGGTGGCAGATTGCTTCCAGGACGAGTTCGGCCATCTAACCCTCGCAGAGGGGAATTCGGACGCCTTTGGATAGGTCGGAGGGCCGGGGAAGCAAGTTCAGTCACTTTTGGAGGTGGTCCTGATCACGGAATCAGGAAGCGCGACGTGACCCGCAAGGAGCGCGGTCTGTCAGAAATGGAACTTGATCAAAAGAGCGGGCACGACCGGCGTATTGACGACGGGCGGTCTGGGTTCCTTGTGGGGCACCGTCTGCCCCTTGGCGTTCTTGTCACCGCCGCTCACGAAGTCGAGTTCGGCATCGCTCAAGATCGAGGTCTGGCTGTGCATGGTCCCGCTCCGTGTTTGGCGATATGTCGCCGTTGATCTGGAGCGAGTATGCCGCGGCGCTATCCCGTGGACTGTGACCGCTGTCACGCAGCGTCGCGATCCCGGACAAGCCGCTCCGAGTGAGCGGGCCGCGACGCTTCGCCAGTGCAGGGCGGATGAGCGACAGCGCAATCCGGCGTTACGGCCCTAGCCGGTGCGATAGGCGTCCAACGCGTGCGCCACGAAAACGCCGATGCTGAGGAAGGCCAACAGGGCTGCTATGAGCTCGGTCATCGCCGCCTCCCCTGGGTCATGGCCATACCAACGATGGCAGCCGTGAGGAAATGGCGGTAAATCGAATTGAGGATGGCGACTAACATGACCGTTCCCCTTGTGTTGAGCTTCCCCTTGTTTGACCTGACATAGGCTACCGGCGCTCTGTTTCAGGACGACTTCGCGACCCGGGAAAACGGTTTCGTCGCGGCCGATCTATTAGGGCGAATTTGCGACAGCGTGATCGGCCGTTCGAACCGACTACAAAATGGCTGTCTTCGCCCCTTGGGCGACAGCGGACAACCGGCTCGATCCGCCCTGCGGACCGACACCTTGGTATGGCTCGCCCTCTTCCTCGGCCCAATCGACCGCAAACACGCCGCAACGTAGCGTCGTCGATGCCGCGGCCGCCAACCCAAGGAGTCCTTTCCATCATGTCGTCGCAACAACAACGCCTGAACTGCGCCCGGCAGACCCCCGAGCTGTTGCTGCCTGAGTATCCACGCAAGGAAGCTTCCGGCTTCACGGACCAAACCACTGCGCACGGCGGTCGCGCTTCGAAGCCGCGCGACGGGAGGGTGTGATGAACGTCGTTGTCTTTGGTGCGACGGGGTCGACGGGACGGCTCGTCGTTGAGTCCGCTCTATCCGCAGGCCACGTCGTCACGGCCTTTGTCCGTGATATCAAGCGCATGCCCTTGACGCATCCGAAACTCGGAGTCGTCAAGGGCGATGCAATGGATCCAGCCTTGGTGGCATCTGCGGTCCAGGGTATGGATGCGATCATCTGCACCTTGGGGGCGATACCTCAGGCGAAGGACGATCGGGGTCGACGCCAGCCCGGCGTCCCGGTTTGCTCGGTGGGCACCATGAACATTCTGGCCGCCATGCCACGAGGCCGCGGCCGGCTCATCGTCGAAAGTTCGGTGAGTGTCGGTGAGAGCTACCGCGCCGGCAGTTTCGGCGCAGGCTTCCTGGTCAAGCTCGCACTCAAGGAAGTGATGGCAGACAAGGAGAAGCAGGAGGCCGCCGTCCGGGAGAGTGACTGCGATTGGACGATCGTTCGACCGGCAACGCTGACATTCAAGCCTGCTCGCGGAAACCTGAAGGCCGGCACCGACCTGCGCTGGAACATCACCTCCACAGCCACCCGCGCTGATGTGGCTGAGTATCTGGTCAAGATCCTCGATGACCCCGCGACCTTCAGGAAGGCCATAACGGTACGCAACCAGGGCACTTGCTGATAAATCTTCGGCGCTGTCCGCTTCGCTCCGATGCCGACCACCCTTGTGCAACAGCAGCAATGTTGCGATGGGCCATTTGCAGACTTTCAGCGTCGTGGGTGGTAGCGCTCAGCGCGGACTATGCGGGCGGCAAATCGAGGCCGTGGGGTAGCCTGATCCAAAGAACGGTTTGCTGGAGTGACGGGACAGATGGCCCTTTCCGTGTGTGTCCTCCACCAGCACGAACTCGCCCGCAGAGACCTGCCGCACCCGCGCCGGAACGGTGTGCCAATCAACCTGTCGCATGCCGGCAGGAATTTGCGTGAACTCCATGCTTGACGCGGGATAGCGCCTGGACACGTGAAACGGCTTGGCACCAGGAGCGACGGTCACCCTTGCCGCCATGGGGATTTCCACTTCACCGAAGTGAGATTCACCGTCCGGGGTTGCGTATATCCGAAGACACTTCATCGGCTGTCACCCGTCGGCTCGCCAGCGGCTCGATCTGCCCTGCGGGCCGTTTTTCCTCCTCCTCAGCCCCGGCTACCAGATCAGGTTTTTCTTCAACTGGACTCGGGAGATGAGGTCGCTCCGTCGGAGCAGGGAGAACGGCATTTCCACCGCGCGCGTAGTGGATGATGTTTTCAGCCTGCGTAAAAATAATACCCAGAATAAGCCTGGCGATCGGACGCGCAACAAGGCCCAACGCGGCCGCTAAAACGCCACCGACGAACGGAACGTTTTCGATCGGTTTCATCAAACCCTTGATCAGGGCATCCACCGATACATGACGGTAGTTCTGCGCAAGATTTTCCTTGTTCATGAGCATCTGGATGGCAGGGCGGCCTTCCTGCCCCGCGGCCAGCACCGTGGCGCTGAACTTGGCTGACCCGACCAGCGCATCGGCCTCCGCAGCGGCTAGCGGCATCATGCGCAAAATCTCGATATCCGTCGATTTCGGGCCGGTGCAGGTAACGACGAGAGACAGTTCGCCCATTTGAAAGGCAGCCATCATCGTTGCGAGGTAAGCGGCATCCGGCTCCCGTCTTTGGAAATCGACGCCCGGGATTTTATCGAGAATGTCGAGCAGCTTGCCAAGATCGGCGGCCTCTGCCGCGCGCCTGGCCATGCTGTCAGCCAGCGCCTTCAAGGCGGCGGCAGCTTCCGGTCACGCCTTTCGTAGCTTCACTGACAGCGCCTCGCGCGCCTTCCTTGAGCCACTCAAACATCGCCGCTGCCTCTTGTCGATTCCGGGGAAGCATATGGTGGGCATTTGCTTCATGTCAAAATGCGCCGGTCGCGCTTTCGTCAGCGCTGGGACGATCTGGAGCGCGTTGCGCGTAGGATGAGCGACAGCGTAATCCGCCGTTCGATCGAAAACCAAAGCGGCGGATTACGCCTTCGGCTCACTCACGTTTCCAGCCATGGCGGTTCATGACAACGCACTGCGGCATTTGTATAGCCAGGGGCTGGGCTTCCCAAACCGCGAGTCAATGCCGTCCTTTACGACGATTTTGCCCTCAGTTGTTATGGATTGGAAAAACCGAATGCGGAAAGCCTTTTCGGTCTGAGGATCGTTCTCCTTTAAAAACACAGTCCAGAAGGTCTTCCCATTGAATTCCGCAAATTTCGGATCAGCGTTACGGACAGTAATTTTCAGCATTGAAGATGAGATTATTTCTGCGCCGTCAACAATGGTCGCATAAATCGATTTCGCGCCGAAATCCAGCTCGCGCCTTGCAAGCCCATCAGCATCCCTGGAGAAGATCGTATGAAAGCCGCTGACCGTCGCGGGCTGACCGCAGTTGGCCGACCATGTGCCGGTTAAGCCAAAGCGTTCCAGGACGTCCCATGCAGAGTCGGCCGCAATCGCACAGCATGTCGAGAGAAGAAATATGAGGGCTGCCAGTTTCCGTGTCATGCCGCAGCCCGATCTTCCTTAGTCCGCGCGCCAAGCCTATTGGTGAGTGATGGATTTCAACCGCCGAATGGATAGGGTCGGCAAAGGGGAATTCGATGCGATCGTCGAACATATGTTAATAGCAGCAAACTTGGCTCGTGATTAGAGCCGCCAACCGAGGCGGCCCAAAAGTGTGAAAGCATGAAATTCCCGATTGAAAATGGCACCCGCAAGCCACTGACGATATTCGTTGAACTCGAAACGTTGGAAAAAGTCATCCCATCGGGAGGCAAGGCCGTCGTCACGTTGCCCGATAATCCAACATCCTTCCTCGAAGTGCGGGATGGGCTGGTGGTCGTTTGGAACAACGGGCCGGGTGAGGCGACTATTGAGACATGGGACGATTGCTAAAGTCGCCGGGTTGGAAACTCCGTTCACGGACGGAGAACTACGGAGCGGATTAGCGACAGCGCAATCCGCCGTCCGAACCACGACAAATGGCGGATTACGCCTTCCGCCTTCGCACTTTGAGCTACGGCGGACAGGTCGGCTCAATTCGCCCTACGGCCCTGATGAAATTGAGCGATTGCAAAATTCGGGTTCCAAGAAAGAGGCCACCAGAGGCGGCCCTACGCTTTGGTCAGAGCCTTCTGGCGGGGTGCCGCAACCCTCTTGCTAGAGGCCGGTTCTGCTAGTGGCGCTTCGCGAGCAAGCCTGTCGCGCTCCACCACACCGGGCAGAGCCATTCGAGCCTCTCTCCAGCGCCGCTCGGCTTCCTTCAACAGGCCTTTGTCGAGCGGGTCGATTTGCTTGAAACGTCGCCCTTCGGTCATAGACCTTCCTTTGCAGGAACGGGTCGTGACCGACATAGGCCACTCGCAGGTTCAAAATAGGCCACTAACGCAACAGCGCCCCAAAGCCGAATGATGCTTAGTGGCGCTGTGCTAGCCCCGGAAAGTGCAATCCCCCGGTAGCTATCTGTCTGCAGGGACGGGCAAAGGTTCAAAGGATTGTTTTGGAACCGGGGCCGGGGTGCTCGGTCAAGGTGGCAGTTCAACGTCGCGGCCGACGGCACACCAAGTGCCCAGGAGTTATTTTCTGATTTACGGAAATTCCTCTTGACAGCCACCCCAACTCACCTGGCATATCTCTCCCGTCTCATCCCTCTACGAGGGGCGTATCGCGATCGTCCGGACGCGGGGTGGGATGCGGTGGACGCTGAGGTTGCGATTGACGGTCGCGGCTGAAGCGTACGGCGAAAGCGTGTGGTCCTGGCGCCCGTAACGGCGTCAAGTCTTTCGGGAGCCAACGCTTCCGAGGGGCGACGGTGGCAATAGAGGCCGTCTCGCCGGGGAGAGCGCGATATAAGCCGTAAAGCCATTGCGCAGGGAATGTCGGATGCTCTCCGCTGCCCTGTATGCTCGTGTGCACCATCTTGTTGCACAATCGCACACGAGACCGCGGGTGCAGCGCGCACCCGGCATTCCCTGCTCCCTTGTTTTGGGAGAAACGGATTGAATCACTCGGGCGCTTGGCGTCGCGGGATCGCGGAGGTGTGTCTGTTCGTCATTGCGAGAAGCGAAGCGACGAAGCAATCCATGTCTCCGCATGCGGCGCGATGGATTGCTTCACTACGCTCGCAATGACGTCGATAGGCCGCGGCGTACTGGATACCCGCCTGCGCGGGTATGACACGGGTGTGTGAGGGGTGCTCCGGCGGCCAAACGACGGCCCAAAGCCCGGAAATTAACCCTTTACTAACCATACACCGGGCAAAATTTGCCCAGTGAAGTCGAGTGTCGTCAGCCGCGTAGAACGGGAGGACCCCCGTGGACGCCAGTGCGGTGCCTCACTTACGGAGCGGCGGCCCTTCGGCCGCCGCGAAGACGTCTGGCGGCCGCGGCCGCCATTCGCGAGGAGCTGCAAGCATGGTCGACGTCACGGCAGGTCAGGGCACAGGGGCAAGCGGAGGCTTTCCCAGCTTCAGTGAAATCGGCACCATGCTCCGGCGCGGCGATCTTGCGCTGGCCTTCGGCGTCCTCACCATCCTGGTGGTGCTGATCCTCCCGCTGCCCGCGATCGTGCTCGACCTGTTCCTGGCGATCTCGATCACGGTGTCGATCCTGATCCTGATGACGGCGCTGTTCATCCAGGCGCCGCTGGAATTCTCGTCGTTTCCGACCGTCCTGCTGATCTCGACCATGCTGCGGCTGTCGCTGAACATGGCCTCGACCCGGCTGATCCTGAGCCACGGCCATGAGGGCACGGCGGCGGCCGGCCACGTCATCGAGGCGTTCGGCAATTTCGTGATGGGCGGTAATTTCGTGATCGGAATTATCGTGTTCGCGATCCTGGTGATCGTGAACTTCATCGTCATCACCAAGGGGTCGGGCCGCATCGCCGAAGTCGCGGCCCGCTTCCAGCTCGACTCGATGCCCGGCAAGCAGATGGCGATCGACGCTGATCTGTCCGCCGGCCTGATCGACGAAGCCACCGCCAAGCGGCGCCGCAAGGAACTGGAAGACGAAAGCGGCTTCTTCGGCGCCATGGACGGTGCCTCGAAATTCGTGCGCGGCGACGCCATCGCCGGCCTCCTGATCGTCTTCATCAACGTCATCGGCGGCATCATCATCGGCGTCGCCCAGCAGGGCATGAGCTTCGGCGATGCCGCCCGCACCTACACGATCCTGACCGTCGGCGACGGCCTGGTCACCCAGGTGCCAGCGCTGATCGTCTCGACCGCGGCGGGCCTGCTCGTCTCCAAGGCCGGCATCACCGGCGCCGCCGACAAGGCGCTGATGAAGCAGCTCTCCGGCTATCCGCAGGCGCTCGGCATGTCCGCCGGCGTGATGCTGGTGCTGGCCTTGCTGCCGGGTATTCCGATGCTGCCGTTCGTGGCGCTCGGCGGCGGCGCCGCTTACCTGGCCTGGAAGGCGCGCAACCACAACCGCGTCACCAAGGCCGCTGAAGCTGCCGAACTCGCAGCGCCCGACATTGCCGCGGCGGCTGCCAGCGCGGCGGCGGAAGAGCCGATCGCCAACTCGCTCAAGATCGACGATCTCAAGATCGAGCTCGGCTATGCGCTGCTGCCGCTGGTCAACGGCCCCGACGGCACCGACCGCCTCACCGAACAGATCAAGGCGCTGCGGCGTTCGCTGGCGGTCGAAATGGGCTTCGTGATGCCCGCGGTGCGCATCCTCGACAACGTCCAGCTCGAGGCCAACACCTACATGATCAAGATCAAGGAAGTCGACGCCGGCAGCGGCAAGATCTGGCCGAACCAGTTCATGGTCATGGACCCCGCCGGCAACCAGGTCGGCGTGCCCGGCATCCACACCGTCGAACCGACTTTTGGATTGCCCGCCACCTGGGTCGATGCCAGCCTGAAGGAAGAGGCGTCGCTGAAGGGCTATACCGTCGTCGACGCCGCGACCGTGCTGTCGACGCATCTGACCGAGCTGTTGAAGAACAACATGTCGGACCTGCTGTCCTATGGCGAGGTGCAGAAGCTGATCAAGGACCTGCCGAAGGAACAGGGCGAACTGGTCAAGGACATCGTGCCGAGCCAGGTCACCATGTCGGGCATTCAACGCGTGTTGCAGCTGCTCTTGTCCGAGCGGATCTCGATCCGCGACCTCTCCACCATCCTGGAGGGCATTGCCGACGCGCTGGCGTTCTCGCGCAACCCCGCCACCATGGTCGAGCACGTCCGCGCCCGGCTGGCGCGCCAGATCTGCGCCCAGAATACCTCCTACAACGGCTATCTGCCGCTGATCGCGCTGTCGGCGCGCTGGGAGCAGGCGTTCGCCGAATCGATCGTCGGCAGCGGCGAAGACCGCAGCCTCGCCATGCAGCCGTCAAAACTGTCGGAGTTCATGACCGCGGTGCGCGTCAGCTTCGAGCGCGCCGCCCAGGAAGGCGAGGCGCCGGTGCTGGTGACGTCGGCGGCGATCCGCCCGTTCGTGCGTTCGCTGGTGGAGCGGTTCCGCGCCCAGACCACCGTGCTGTCGCAGGCCGAAATCCACCCTCGCGCCCGGCTGAAAACGGTCGGCAGCGTTTAGTTCCGCCGCGAAAATCGATAAGGGGGCCGCGAGGCATTTTCGCCACAGGCAAACGGTTTGTTACAATCCGGCAAGGTGGTCGATTTTGCGTCCCGACAGGCCAGTGCACGGCTAACAATCTGTAATTGTTTTGTTATTTGTCATTTTAGGCAGCCATCATCGCTCAGCGATCGCGGCCGTTCAAGTCTTTTCACTGGCTTGTGATCGCATCTGTGGAACGAAACCGCGAATTCCTACGTTTCCTGTGCCGAGACGTTGAACCTGTTTGTCGAGTTGGTTGTCTAATTCGACACAGGGGAAGGCGGGCAGGAGACTTCCATGAACCACTCGATCTACAGCGCAGACCGCACGACCCATCTCAAGATTGTGGTCGTAGCTTTGGTCGTGGGCATCCTGGTCGCCGGCTTCGGCATCTCGGCACGCACCACGTCGGAGGAAGGTTTCCAGCAGACCGCGAGCACCGGCGTGATGAAGGCCGGCAAGCCGGTCGTGGTCACGAGCTCGGGCAATTCGGTCGTACGCTAACAAAAGGAATTCACGAATTCACGCGGCTCTTTACAGCCCCCCAAAGTCGCCACGTGAAGTACTAGAAGACCCCAACTACCCCCAAGTTGACTACGAAAACGCCCGCTCCCCACGGGCGTTTTCTCTTTATGGGGGTCCCCAATTACAGGGGTCCAAAGTCAGCGCGTCGGAGAGGCCGGCACCGTCTCGATCAGCTTGCCGGCGAAGACCGGCGGCAAGTTCGGCTTGCCGTCACGCGATCCGCCGGCCTGCTCGACCGTCACCGCGTAGGTCGCGGCGTTGATCGTGCCGGCGTCGTAGGACGCCAGCACGTTGCGCGCGGTGAACTCGCTGCCGCCGATCACGCCGAGCGAGCGCGGCTGCGGCAGCTTGTCGGAGACCAGCCAGAGCTCGAAGCTCTTGCCGGCCTCCGCATCGGCGTTGACCTTGCGGACGGTGAAATTCTTGGTGGCGGCGTCGACCGTGAGGATGAACGCTGGCGAACCGCCGTTCCGCTGCAATATCGCAACGTACTGCGCCGACGGCGGCGCCGGCAGCGGCGGCGTCTTGACCTCGACCACCTGCGTGCGGATCTTGGGACGCAGCGCGTTGGGCAGCGAGTCCGGCGAATAGACCTGCAGGCCGAGCATCGCGATCAGCGCCGCGGCGGCTGCCGTCGCGAACGACGCCAGATTGCGCCAGCGCTTCACCCGGCCGGACAACTGGACGACGTTGGAATTATCAGCGGCCTGGGTCATTTCGGCCATCAGGGGATCCACCGGCGGCGGAGGCGCGGCGGCTTCCGGCGGCGGAGCAGCGGCGGCTTCCGGCAGCGCCAGCGGCACCTGCGGTCCGGCATGTCCGATCGCGCGTTGAATATTCTCCCAGACGATCGGCCGCGGCTCGACCGAGCCGACCATCTGGTTGAGGACGCCGAGCCTGTACTCCCACGCCTGGACCACGGCGGTGAATTCCGTGTCGACGGCCATCATGGCTTCGACCTGCGCGCGCTCGTCGGCGTCGAGGGTGCCGAGCGCATATTCCGCGGCGAGCGCGATATGGTCTTCGCTATAGGCCATCATCTAACGTCCAGGACACCTTTCAAATAGCTCATTTCAAAACTCAAAGCCCGAGACACTCCCGGATATCCATCATGCTGCGGCGCAGCCACGTCTTCACCGTATTCACCGGCGTCTCGAACTTGGCGGCCAGCTGCTCGCGGCTCCAGCCGTTGTAATAGGCCAGCAGCACCAGCTTCTGCCGATCCGGCTCCAGACGGCCGACGCATTCCAAGAGCCGCTTCAGCTCTTCCGTCATCTCGCGCCGCGCCAGCGGATCGGGTGAATCGGCGGCCACTTCCATCGCGGTCGGCTCCTCCTCGATCGAGGCCTCGGTCTTCTTGCGCACGACATCGATCGCCCGGTTGCGCGCGATCGCCGCCATCCACGTTATCGGTGAAGCAAGCGCCGGATTGAATTGTCCGGCGCTGTTCCAGATCTTGACGTAGGCCTCCTGAATGACCTCCTCGGCGAGATCCTGTCGGCGCAAGATACGGAGGACGACACCGAAGAGTTTCGCGCGCGTGGCGGCGTAAAGCCGCTCGAAAGCAGCTTCATCCCCCTTCGCAACAGCGGCAATCAGCCAAACCAGCTCGGCTGGCGTCAGCATTCAGCGTCCCCCAAAATCGCGATCCCCCATCGCGCTTTACGCCGGGAGCATCGAGAACCCTCCTAGCATACCTTGCAGCAAACCAGCCACCAAGACGGCTGTCTGTGGACATTATCAAAGAAAAACCCGGACCTTGCGGCCCGGGTTGTCGATGATCGGATGAGAGAAGGTCAGGCGTCAGGCGATGGCGCCGAGCCGGGCGCGCATCAGACCGATGGAGTCCATGTCGGCCTGCTCGCGGGCGTTCTCCTCGGCGCGTTCGCGCGCCTGGTCACGCTCGTCCAGCAGTTCGACCTTCTTGAGCTCCTCGAAGGCCTCTCCAAGCAGAGCCTTGGCATCCTCGAGCTGGATGCGCAGTTCGTCGGCCGAACGGGTCAGGTTCTCGCGCCGCTGGATCGCCGCCTTGGCATAGGTCGGATAGGCGAAATGGGTCGGATCGTTGATGCCGGCCCGGTCCTGCTCGGTCTGGATTTCGCGCTCGAGGTCAACAGACATGCGCTGGAAATCAGCGATCATGCCTTCGATCTGGGTAACCCTTCGGCGCTTCTCATCGACCTGAAACTTCTTCAGGCGGATCAGCGTTTCACGTGACTTCATCGACTCATACTCCCCAGAAGTCCCAATCTTAACGCGGGACAAAGCCGGCTTCCCCCGGGGGCCCCGCCAGCAAGACTATTCATGTGCCGGGGATGATGGCCTGACAAAGTTAGCGTTCCGTTTCCAAACTAGTCAGGATCTGCGCCAATTGCTGGTAGCCGTCGGCGAGGCTTGCTTTTTCGCCCTTGCCCTGCCGCAAAAACCCTTCCAGTGGCTCGTGCAGCCGGATCGCCTCGTCGACCTCCGGGCTCGACCCCGCCCGGTACGCGCCGAGCCGGATCAGTTCCTCCATATCGGCGTAGGTCGCCATCACCTGGCGCCCCCGCATGATCACGGGCAGATAGGCCGGATCGGCCGATTTCGGCATGGTGCGGGAGACCGATTTGAGGACGTTGATCGCGGGAAAACGCCCGCGCTCGGCGATCGATCGCTGCATCACGACGTGACCGTCGAGGATGCCGCGCACCGCGTCCGCAATCGGCTCGTTATGATCGTCGCCGTCGACCAGCACGGTGAAAATGCCGGTGATGGTACCGGTGCTGGTGCCCGGCCCTGCCCGCTCCAGGAGCTTCGGTAGTTCAGTGAACACCGTCGGCGTATAGCCCTTGGCGGTCGGCGGCTCACCCGCCGACAGCCCGATCTCGCGCTGCGCCATCGCAAAGCGCGTCACCGAATCCATCAGGCACAGCACGTCCTTGCCTTCATCGCGAAAATATTCGGAGATCGCGAGCGTCAGATAGGCCGCCTGCCGGCGCATCAAGGCCGGCTCGTCTGAGGTCGCCACCACCACGACCGAACGCGCCAGGCCCTCGTCGCCAAGGTCGTCCTGCAGGAATTCCTGCACCTCGCGGCCGCGTTCGCCGATCAGCCCGATGACCGTGATATCGGCATCGACATTACGCGCCAGCATCGACAGCAGCACCGACTTGCCGACGCCGGATCCGGCGAAGATGCCGAGCCGTTGGCCGCGGCAGCAGGTCAGGAACGTATTCAAGGCGCGCACGCCAAGATCGAGCGGGGCGCCGACCCGCTGGCGCGAATGCGCTGGCGGCGGCGAGTTCCGATACGGCATCGGCGATGGCCCCTGCGTCAGCGGCCCCTTGCCGTCGATCGGTTCCCCCATCGCGTTGAGCACGCGGCCGAGCCAGGATGGCGAGGGCCGCACCTGCCCGGCGGCATTGGCGATCACGGCGCGGCAGCCGCGCCTGACGCCCTCGAGGCCGGCGAACGGCATCACCACCGCATTGTTCCCGGAGAAGCCGATCACCTCGGCCGGAATGAAGCTGCCGCCGGTCTCGATCACGATCCGGGCGCCGACCGACATCGCATGGATCGGCCCCGCGATCTCGACCATCAGCCCGCGCACGCCGATCACACGGCCATATATATTGACGCCGTCGACGTCGCCGATCTGTTCCGCGAGTGCCTTCATTGCGAAAACCTTAAGTTTCCGCGTGTTTGAAAGGGGCGCTTAACCTCGTGTTTACCCGCATCGTTAATCATTGCGTCACTGTCTTTGGTGACTGAGAGCGCTCGCCCATCAGAAGAAGGATGAGTCGCGGGAGTCGGTTAGGCCCGTCTCTTAATGTGGAACTTGAACGAGAACGGTAAAGAAAAGCTGCTTCGACGCAACATCTTACGGCGATTCGATAAAAATTGCACGGTTAGAGCTTGCGAACACGAATCAGTATTTGTTAACCATATGTCGTCAGGATCCGAATCAGTTGTTCAAAGGCGTTTTGAGTGCCGCAAGTGCGGCCGACCTGACGCCCGGAGCGGCGACTATAGGGGACTGGCATGCGCGTTTTGCTGATAGAAGATGACAGCGCCGTCGCGCAGTCGATCGAGCTGATGCTTAAATCCGAGAGTTTCAACGTCTATACGACGGATCTCGGAGAAGAAGGCGTCGATCTCGGTAAGCTTTACGATTACGACATTATCCTTCTCGACCTCAATCTGCCCGACATGTCCGGTTACGACGTGCTCAAGCAGCTTCGGGTGTCGAAGATCAAGACCCCCATTCTGATCCTCTCCGGCCTCGCCGGCATCGAGGACAAGGTCAAGGGTCTCGGCGTTGGCGCCGACGACTACATGACCAAACCCTTCCACAAGGACGAACTGGTCGCCCGCATCCACGCGATCGTGCGCCGTTCCAAGGGTCATGCGCAATCGGTGATCCAGACCGGCGATCTCGTCGTCAACCTCGACACCAAGACCGTCGAAGTCGGTGGCCAGCGCGTCCATCTGACGGGCAAGGAATACCAGATGCTGGAGCTGCTCTCGCTCCGCAAGGGTACCACGCTCACCAAGGAAATGTTCCTCAACCACCTCTACGGCGGCATGGACGAGCCCGAGCTGAAGATCATCGACGTCTTCATCTGCAAGCTGCGCAAGAAGCTGGCGAACGCTTCCGAAGGCCGCAACTTCATCGAGACCGTGTGGGGCCGCGGCTACGTGCTGCGCGAGCCGCACGAGCAGGAAGAACGCATTCCCGCCTGACCAGGGTTTACGGCGAGCCGCAAGGCTCACTCCTCCCGACTGGACCCCGCCGCGAATGGCGGGGTTTTTGTTTGGGCGGAATGTTGTTTGGCAGATTCTTTGGGATTGAACCGACACCTCCGATGCACCGACCAATGGGTCGTGCGAACGTGGGAATGGGTCGAGTCGGGGCGTCATCAATGATCTTGCAATCCCTCGCCGGGCTGCCGGCGTTTCTGGTCTATTTCTGTACGGCGCTGGTCGCCGTGGCCGCCTACCTCTTCGCCTATACCCGTGTCACGCCGCATGACGAGTTCCTGCTGATCCGCGACAACAATCCGGCAGCGGCGATCGCGTTGGGGCTCAGCCTGCTCGGCTTCGCGCTGCCTTTGGTCAGCGCCATCGCCCATTCCGCCAATGTCTGGGATTGCCTGATCTGGGCTGTCGTCGCGCTGATCGTGCAGATCATCGTCTTTTACCTCGTCAAGATACCGGTGCCGAACCTGTCGCAGCGCATCGCAGGCGGCGAACTTGCCGCCGCCATCTGGCTTGGCCTAGCCTCGCTGGCCGCGGGCGCACTCAACGCCGCCAGCATGATCTACTGACCATGGCGAACAAGCCCCCCAAACGCACAAGCGAATTCGGGACGCGCAAACCATCGGTGCCGCCTGTGCCGCAGTCGTCGGGCCCGCCGGCCAAGCGTTCCGGCCACGTCGCGCTGTTTCTGATGGGCACGCTTGCGGTCGGCAGCGTCGCCTACACGCTGATGCCGCGCAACAAATGCGAGCCTTCGCCGAACACACCGCAGCCGTCGCTGCTGCAAAACAGCGCCGCCGAATGCCAGCAGCGCGGATCTTCATCCAGCAGCTCCGGCGGCTCCGGTGGTGGATGGTCCTCATCCTCACGCAGCAGCTATTACGGCAGCGATTCGTCCACGAGCCATTCATCCTCTTCATCCTCGGGCATCTCCGACTCCGGCTCGCACAGCGCGCAGCGCGGCGGCTTCGGTTCGTTCGGGCACGCCGTCGGCTTCTCGGGTGGCTGAATTCCATGCAGCGCATCTCCTGCCCCGAACGTGACGACTGGCGTGCCACCGCCGAAAGCGCCGGCTTCACTTTTCACACTATCGACGGCGAGCGTTATTGGGACGAACGGGCCTATTACGCGTTCACGCTGAACGAAATTGAACGGCGGATCGAGGCGCCCACCGGCGAGATCGAGGCGATGTGCCTCGAGGTGGTCGGCCGCGCGATCAACGACGAAAGACATCTCCGCCGGCTGAAAATACCAGAAGCCTTTTGGCCGCTGCTGTCGGCGAGCTGGCACCGCCGCGACGCAAGTCTCTATGGCCGGCTGGACCTCAGCTACGACGGCTGGAGCCCGGCGAAACTGCTGGAGTACAACGCGGATACGCCGACCTCGATCTTCGAAGCGGCGGTTTTCCAGTGGACCTGGCTCGAACAGGCGATGGAGCGCAACATCATCCCGAAGCGCGCCGACCAGTTCAACTCGATCCATGAACGGCTGATCGACGCCTGGAGAAAACACGGCGGCGCAAAGCACCTGCATCTGACCGGGATGACCGACAATGCCGAGGACGCCGGCACGCTGGCCTATCTGCAGGACACCGCGAGTCAGGCCGGATTGAAGACCACGCTGATGGACATCAAGGACGTTGGCCTCGGGGGCGATGGCCGGTTCGTCGATCTCGAGGATCGCGGCATTGAGCTTGCCTTCAAGCTCTACCCCTGGGAATGGATGTTTCAAGACACGTTCGGCGCAAATCTGTCGAGCGCGCCGACGCGCTGGATCGAGCCGCCGTGGAAAGCGATCCTGTCCAACAAGGGCATTCTTCCGCTGCTCTGGGAGATGTTCCCAAAACACCCCAATTTGCTGCCGGCCTATTTCGAGGACGATCCGAAGGCGGCAATGCTCGGCTCCTCCTTCGTGCGCAAGCCGCTTTATTCGCGCGAAGGCGCCAATGTTACGCTCGTCAGCGCCGGCTCGACGCTGATGGAACAGCAAGGCCCGTATGGGGCGGAAGGATTCATCCTGCAGGGTTTCGCGTCGCTGCCAAGCTTTTCCGACCAATACCCGGTGCTTGGAAGCTGGCTGATCAATCACACACCGTGCGGACTATCGATCCGCGAGGACGAGAATCCGATCACCGGCAACACGTCACGGTTCGTGCCGCACGCGATCCTCTAGCTGATGTCGATAGACCGATAGATCAGCGCGCCGAAGCAATCGACCTCGGCGCCTGCGGCACCAGGGTCGCTATTCCGGGGCGCACAACAGTTGGTGCTGCGCTTGGACGATAGAGCCCGCGGCGATCCGGATAGGGCTTGAAGGCATTGGTGATTCCGACCACGGATTCGGCAGCCCCCAGCGCCAGCACGCCGTCGGGCTCGAGCATCCGCGAGATGCGTTCGAAGATCTTGGCCTTGGTGTCCTGGTCGAAATAGATCAGGACGTTGCGGCAGAAGATCACGTCGAACGTGCCGAGGTGAGAAAAATCCTGCAGCAGGTTCAACTGACGGTGCTGCACCATGCTGCGGATGTCGGCGTTGAGCTGCCACAGCTCGCCATTCTGCGCGAAATATTTCACCAGCATCTGGATCGGCAGGCCGCGCTGCACCTCGAACTGGCTGAAGATGCCGGCCTTGGATTTTTCCAGCACGGCGAGCGAAAGGTCGGTCGCGACAATCTCGGTGCGCCAGCCCGCCAGCATGGCGCCGGCCTCCTTCAGGCACATCGCAATCGAATATGGCTCCTGCCCGGTGGAGGAAGCCGCGCACCAGATGCGCAGGGAACGACGCGCCGCGCGCGCCTGCGCCAGCGCCGGAAGAACCGCCTCTTTCAGATGATCGAACGGAAGCTTGTCCCGAAAGAAGAAGGTCTCGTTGGTGGTCATCGCTTCGACCACCTCGGCCGTCAGCGCCTCGGCGCCGACCTTCATCTTCTGAACGAGCTCGGGGATACCGGCAAGGCTCGCCTTGCGTGCCAGCGGCACCAGACGGCTCTCGACCAGATATTGCTTGTCGGCGGACAGGTCCAGCCCGGAACGCTCTTTCAGAAGCTTACGCAGATACTCATAGTCCTGAGGCGTCACGAACGATCTCCCGAAAACAACCGAACCAGTTTCGGCGCGATCTGATTAAGCGGCAATATCGCGGCGCAAATGCCGGCATTCGCGGCCGCACCCGGCATGCCCCACACCACACTCGTCGCCTCGTCCTGGGCAATCACGCTGCCGCCGGCCGCGACGATATCCTTGCCGCCGCGCATGCCGTCGGAGCCCATGCCGGTCAGGATCACAGACATGATGCCGCCCTGCCAGACATCGATCGCGGAGGTGAACAGCGGATCGACCGCAGGCTTGCAGAAATTCACTGGCGGTCCGTCGTCGAGCGCGATCGCCGCCTCGGCGCCATGACGCACTACTTTCATGTGACGGCCGCCCGGCGCGAGATAGATCCGGCCGGCCTTGACGATTTCGCCATCGACCGCCTCATGCGCCGGCCGCCGGCTCGAACGCGCCAGATGCTCGGCGAGAATCGTGGTGAAGGTCGGCGGCATATGCTGCGTGATCAGAACCGGGAAACGGTCGATCACCGGCCCGATTTCGGTGACCAGCGACATCAGCGCCTGCGGGCCACCGGTCGACGAGCCGATCAGGAGCACGCGCGGCGCCAGCATGCTGAACGGACGGCGTGCCGGCGCCGGATGTGCAGCCGGTGCCGGCGAAGCCAACGGCGCACGGGCTGCGGTTTCCCGCAGCTTGTCGTGGTGAGCCGGCGCCAGCGGCGGACTCGCCGGCGCGTGTGCATGCGCACAGCGGCGGATCTTGGCGCCGAGGTGACGGATCTTCTGAATCAGATCGTGGCGAAAAGTTTCGGCGGCGGAAGCCTCGCGCGTGCTTTCGGGCTTTGGAATGTAGTCGGAGGCGCCGAGCGAGAGCGCCTTGAAGCTGATCTCCGCATTGCGGCGGGTCAGCGTCGAGGCCATGATGATGATGAGATCGCGCTTCTTCGCCAGCAGTTTCGGCAGCGCGGAAATGCCGTCGAGCTCCGGCATTTCGATATCGAGCACGGCGACGTCGGGATTGATGCGTTCGAGCTGGTTGACGGCGTCGAGGCCGGTCCGCAGGGAGGCGACGACCTCCATATCCGGCTCAGCTCCGATCCAGCGCGAGATCATCCCGCGGATGACGACGCTGTCGTCGACCACCATAACACGCAGCTTGTCCTGCCGTGTCGAAGTCGGAGCCGGGGCACTTGTCAACGCAGTACTCATTACTTCACCAGGAACGACTCGAACGGCACACTTAGCAAGGAAAGGCCGAGGGCCGTTGAGCCGCCGGATCGAAGCACTTCTTATTTGAGCATGATCATTTCGAAAAACCGGTTTCCACTTTTCCGGATCATGCTGCGCAGATCAGATCAGGCCGACTTCCTGGAACTTCGCGGTGACGATGTCCTTGTCGAACGGCTTCATGATGTATTCGTTGGCGCCGGCATGCAGCGCACGTGCGATGTGCGCGACATCATTTTCGGTGGTACAGAACACCACCTTGGGCGCATCACCGCCGGGCATGCGGCGCAGATTGCCGAGGAATTCATAACCGTCCATCACGGGCATGTTCCAGTCGAGCAGGACGGCCTCGGGCATGGCGCGCTTGCAGGCGTCCAGCGCTTTCGCGCCGTCCTCGGCTTCGATGATCTGGAAATCAAGACCTTCCAGGATACGGCGTGCGACCTTTCGAATGACGCTTGAGTCATCGACGACGAGACATGTTCTCATTTTCGGCCTCTACTTCCATTCCCCAAAGGGGGACGTTTCCAAACGTTACGTACGCTTCGCCTTGCTTCTGCTTCTTATGCCGCCATCAGATCCGGCACGATTTCGAGGACGCGATCGACATCGAGGACGACCATGAGCTGGCCGTCGAGGCGGTGGACGCCGCCGGCGAGCTTGGCCATGCGGGGATCGAGATTGACGGGGTTTTCCTCGCGGCTATCGTCCGGCAGCCGGAGCACCTCGCCGATCTGGTCGATCAAGAGGCCGTAGGACTCGCCGCGCAGGTCGACGCCAACCGCCATCGGCGGCTTGCCGTCGTCGTTTTTGGGCAGCCCGAGCCGGGCGCGCATGTCGACGACCGTGACGATGCGGCCGCGCAGGTTGAGCACGCCGGCGATCTCGGCCGAGGACAGGGGAACGCGGGTCAGCCGTTCCGGCATGAACACGTCCTGGACGCGGGAGATCGGCAGGCCGAACAATTGCCCGCCGATCACGGCGGTGACGTATTCGACCACGGTGCCCTCGATGGTGTCGGTCTTGGTTGTCATGATGTCTTGCCTTTAGCCTTATGCCGCGCGCCTGGTCTCGCCGGCGGTCTGTTCCTTCAGCGCCGCGATCAGGCCGGGACGGTCGAACTTGGCGACGTAATCGTGGAAGCCGGCCTGCCGCCCGCGCTCGATCGCCGCCGGAGAGACCATCGAGGACAGCGCGATGATCGGCATCGCACTTAAGTGCTGGTCGGCCCGGATCGTCTCGGCAAACTCGAACCCGTTCATGTCGGGCATCTCGATGTCGGTCAGCACCACGTCAAAGGTCTGGCCCGAGCGCAGCGCGGTGAGGCCTTCCTGCGCATTGGGGGCGACCCGCACCCGGTAGCCGGCGGCTTTGAGCACCGGCGCCAGCATGTTGCGGAAGAAGGCTGAGTCGTCGACCAGGAGCACCGATTGCGCCGATACCGAGGGGCGCATCTCCTTGCGGGAGAACCAGTCGGCAAATGCCATGGGCAGGAAATGGCCGACGTCGATCACTTCGGTGGCCTGGCCCTTGATCACGGCCGAACCCAGAATGCCTTCGCTGGAACCGGCGACCTCGATGTGCAGCCGCTCCTCGACGATGTCGATGATCTCGTCGACCACCAGCCCCATCGAGCGGCCGTCGTCGGCGAACACCAGGATCGGCTGCGCGCCCGAGGTCTGGACGTTGACCCCGTTCATCTGCACCAGCGGCATCAGCTGCTCGCGGTACTGCACCATGTAGCGGCCGTTACTGAGTTCGATCTTGTCGGTGGCGATCTCCTCCAGCCGGGTGACGAGGCCGAGCGGCACCGCCTTGGGCTGGCTGGAACCGGCGCGGAACACCAGCAGCGAGGTCAGCTGTTCGCCGGTGTTGGCATGGGCCGCCGCGTTCTCGTCCGCCATCCCCTGGGCGGAGGAGCCGGCGGCGCCGAGCGCCTTGGCAAAGCCGTTGGGGTCGATGATCATGATCACGGCGCCATCGCCCAGAATGGTGTTGCCGGAGAACATGTCGATGTGACGCAGTTTTGTCGACATCGGCTTGACCACGATTTCTTCGGTGTGGAACACGCCGTCGACCACGATGCCGAAGGTCTGGCTGCCGACTTGCGTGACCACGATGAAACCGTTCTCGGGGTCGGAGGAGGAACCGTCGTCGATCTTGAGCAGCTTCTTCAGGTGCATCAGCGGCAGCAGCTTGTTGCGCAGTCTGAGCACGGCCGTGTCCTTGATGCGCTCGATGCGGTGTTCGGAATTGGCGCGGGCGCGGACCAGCTCGACCACAGACAATTGCGGGATCGCAAAGCGATCGCCGCCGGCTTCGACGATCAGGGCCGAGACGATGGCGAGCGTCAGCGGGATCTTGATGGTGACGCTTGAGCCCTCGCCGGCCACCGACTTGATGTCGATGGTGCCGCCGATCTGGTCGATATTGGTGCGCACCACATCCATGCCGACGCCGCGGCCGGAGACGCTAGTGACGGTGGCGGCGGTGGAGAAGCCCGGCGCGAAGATGAACTTGTGGATCTGGGCTTCGGTCATCTTCTCCAGTTCGGCCTCGGAGACGAGCCCGTTCTGCAGCGCCTTGGCCTTGATCCGCTCGGTGTTCAGCCCGCGGCCATTGTCGGCGATGCAGATGATGATGTGGCCGCCCTCGTGATAGGCGGAGAGGCGAATGGTGCCCTGCTCGGGCTTGCCGGAGGCGGCCCGCTCGGCCGGGGTCTCGAGGCCATGATCGGCGGAGTTGCACCATATGGGTGAGCGGGTCCTTGATCAGGTCGAGAACTTGACGATCAAGCTCGGTGTCGGCGCCGTGCATCTCGAGTTCGATCTGCTTGCCGAGTTCGCCGCTTAGGTCGCGGACGATCCTTGGCAGCTTCTGCCAGGCATTGCCGATCGGCTGCATCCGCGTCTTCATGACGCCTTCCTGCAGTTCGGCGGTGACGTTGGAGAGGCGCTGCAGCGGCACCTTGAACTCGGTGTCCTCGTTGCGGCGGGAGATCTCCAGCAGCTGGTTGCGGGTCAGCACCAGCTCGGAGACCATGGTCATCAGATGTTCCAGCGTGTCCACGTTGACGCGGATCGACTGGTTGGCGATCTTGTCGGCCTCCTGGACGTCACCGACATCGGCGGCGGCGGCCGCCTTGGGCTTGGTTTCCTTCTTGGCTTCCTGTGCGGGCGCAGTAGCCTTGGGAGCAGGCGCAGCAGCGGGCGCCGGTTCGACTTCGATCGCGGTCTCGCGGAAGGCGCGCTCGAGTTCATCGAGCGAGACTTCGCCGGGACGCAGCGGCCGTTCCAGCACCTGCTCCACCAATGTGCCGTGAGCCACTTGAGTCTCCTTGGGTGCAGCGGGTTGAACCGCGGGTGAAATGGTCACTGGGGCAGGTTGGATCGGCGCCGCATGCGCGCCGCCCTCGGCCATTTCGTGCAGCTTTTCGATCAGGTCCTCGTCGCTGCCTTCCGGCTCGTTCTCGGTGGCTTCAAGGCCAGCGAGAATCTCCTTGATGCGATCGATGCTGCTCAAGATCAGCGTGACGGCGCCGGCGGTGACCGGCATGCCATCGCGGAATTTGCCCATCAGGGTCTCGCCGGCATGGGCCAGCGCTTCCAGCCTCGGCAGGCCGAGGAAGCCGCAGGTGCCCTTGATCGTGTGCACCAGGCGAAAGATGTTATCCAGAATCTTCGCGTCGCTCGGATCCTGCTCGAACCGCACCAGCTGATTGTCGACCGTATCCAGGCTCTCGTTGGTCTCTGTCAGGAATTCCCGCAAAAGATCATCCATCAGAGCCTGCCCCTCAACTATCGATGCAACGGTCGTCTGTCAGGCATACCCTTTTGGATTTCACGACCACGTTAATTTCAGTGTCCGTGCAACTACGGATAACCCCAATAAATTGTCGTAAAATGCGGCGCAGATAGCGCGATGGCGTCGGCCAACGCCGTTAGCCGACGCTTCAAAATCCGAGCCGAGATTTTCGCAAAAAATTTGACTGATGATTTCTTCGATGAGCAAACGGACGCATCTTGCGTCGCGCGGCAAAACCGACGCGGATCAAGCGGCCAGCAAGGCGTCTTCGCGCTTCATCAGTTTGCGAATTTCCTTGAGCGCCTTGTAGAGCGCGCCGCTCGAAACGTGCGCGCTAATGGCATCGATCGCCAGGCGATCGCCGGGACTGCTGTTGCGCAGATCGCGCAGGAAGCCCTGATATGCAGGCAGGTATTTCGCAATATCGCTCTTCAGATACATGGTCTGGACGCAGAGATAGAGCCGCCTGGCCGGCGTATTGGCGGTCTCGGCGGTGACGGTGTCGCGCTCGCGAAGTATCGGCGCCTCGCCGTCGACCAGGAACGACGTACGGGTACCGGAATTGATGAGAACGGTTTCGCCGATCACGATCCGCTCAAATGGCTTCAATTCGACGCGTAGCGGCACAATTGTCTCCAGCTCGAAGACCTCGCGAGCGTAATCGCCCGCGACGTTTGCGAAACATCTCTCGAGAAGATACGCGGCAAACACGCCGCCATCCGGCATTCAGGAATTTGGGATCGATGGTGGCGACGGGGTTTCCCCCGCCGCCTTGATCGTTGTCTTCGCAGCCGAACTTAGCGGAGCAGCTGGAGCACGCTCTGCTGGCT